>JBDTFK010000084.1:0-3293 GCA_039937995.1 Vulcanimicrobiaceae bacterium
AAAATGGCGACGCTGGTGGGGCTCGAACCCATGACCTCCGCCGTGACAGGGCGGCGCTCTAACCAACTGAGCTACAGCGCCATCGCCGTTTTTCTTCGGTGGCGTCTTTTCGCCACAAGGCGAGAGTGTACCCTACCGCATGGCGCCCGGTCAAGGGCAAAAATAAGCCGTGTAAGCGGCCTATTTTTTGATGGTGGGCACGGTTGGGATTGAACCAACGACCCCCCGCGTGTGAAGCGGATGCTCTCCCACTGAGCTACGCGCCCAAAACCGGCCGTTTGGCTCGATTCCGGTTGGATAACGCTCGGAGTTTATCCTACGCGCGAGCATGTTGTCCAGCCTCTACGGTAGAACCGGGCCGCCATGCTCGAAGGATTTCCGCTGATCTCGCGGTTCACGATACCGTTCTCCGATATCGATATGATGCAGCACGTGAACAACGTAGCCTACATTCGTTGGTGCGAGATGTTGCGCGCAGAATACTTTGCCCGTGTCATGCAGGTCCCAATTAACAGCGAACGCGGAATGATTCAGGCAACGATCAATTTTAAGTATGAACGCGAGTTACACTATCGCGAATCGATCGCAATCGGTATTAAGATTTCCCGCCTCGGAACCAAATCGTGGGACTTCGCCTACGAGATTTGGAGCGAGAGCTACGACAGACGCGCCGCGCACGGCACGACAACCGTCGTCGCCTACGACTTCGTCAATCACGCCACCATTCCGATCCCCGAGCAATGGCGCGCCGCAATTGCCGAATACGAAGCCGGCCCGCAGCAGATCTTTTCATAGGTCAAAAGGGGTGCCTACGCGATTTTGTTATCGCGTAGGCGTGTTGCAAAATGCGCCAATCGATCGCTCATTGCCTGAGCCTGATCGGCGAGCCGTGCGCGAACGCCGGTACTTCGGCCGCGGGTGGCAAGTCGCACGCTGCGACTGCGCTCTGCGGACGATCGTGCGTCGTCGTGGCGCGCACGGACTTCGGCTTCGAACCAATAGTCCATGATTGCCTCATAAAAAAAGAAAAAGAGAAGGCCTCCGAGTCTGCTTGCCGGAGGCCTTCGAAAAATGCGACTAAAGCAGACGTGCTACGTCAGCCGGCGCTCCGAAGGCACAGCTTGCGATTGTGGTCCACAAAAATTACGGGTCATCGTGCCTCCTGTTCGATCGTACGCGCGCAAAAGATTTGACAACAGTAGCATGCGTGGCTGGAGGTGTCAAACGCGCTTCCAGAGTACTTTTGACGCCCCGGAGCGCTTTTGGTATACTCCGGAGGTTGTCCCGGAGCGTGCTCCACGGACGTACGCGCGGTTAGCTCAGTGGGAGAGCATCACATTGACACTGTGGGGGTCGCTGGTTCAATCCCAGCACCGCGCACCATCTTCTCAACCAAACGCGGCGTGCCTAGTTCTCGCATTTGGTCCACGCGGGATCGACGAGCGGCGGGAGATCGACCTCCTCGTTTGACGGCGGCGTCCACGCCGCACGCACCACGCCCGCTTTCACGAGCGCGCGCGATTTTGCGGCCAATTCCGAGAGCGGCATCGAGCAATCACTTTGCGTACAGCCCGCAAATTGCACGGGTTCGCTGAGCTCACCCCCGGTAATGCGCGAGCCGCTGCGCATCTGCGCGAGCGTCTGATGCGCGAAGGCTAGACGCACGCGCGGGGTATCCCCTGCATCGCGATAGAGTTCGAAGATTAGCGCGCCGCCCGGCGGCATGTCGTCGGGCGCCATGCTATCACCGAGATCCCAATGCGCGCCGAGAATACCGGCGATATTTCCGATCTGCGTGTCGTGTCCAACGATGAACGCTACGTTCGTCGCGCTCATGTCGGGACCGTTCACCCCGGGATGCGCAGCACCGGCTTTCTGTTCCAGCAATCCAATAATATGCGCGAGCATATTTCCGCCGCCGTCGCGAGCCGCCGGTTCGGCGCGGCCGCCGGCATCGTAGGCGTCCACGTGAAGGCGCATCGCAGCTTGTAATTGCGGTAAAAATGCGGGCGAGTCCACGGGCGCGATTTCGGCGAGCGGGCGGCACTGCGCGTATTCGAGAAAGATGTTTTCCGCGTAACCGGAGGCCGTGTGCAACGCGTCACTTCCGGTGCCGATGGTCGAGCATGTGTCGTAGCAGCGCTCGTTCAGCAGCGTTTGAAACAGGTTGAAATCGGCCCGTTGCTGGACTTCGACGGCCTGCGTTGCCGGCGTTGGCGCGGCCCGCTTCTCCGATGTGCCCGCATTGTCGAAGAGCGTGTCCGGAGTATTTGAAGCAATCGCCGCGGAGTGGTTCAAAGGTAGCCCGCTTGCATTTGCGCATAACCCTTCGATGAGCGCGCGCCCGGTCTCGATCGTGCGTTGGTCGATATCGGCGTATACGTAAGCATTTCCAGACGTGCAGTCGAGGGGAAGGCCTCGCGCGCCGAAGTACTCACCGTAGTATTTGCCCATCATCGTCGCAAGCGCGTACCCGCGCTTCGTCAGATAGCCCTGCGCGTCGGGCTGCCAATCCGGCCACGTGTACTGCACCGGAGTGTGCGTCGGGCTGCGTACGCCGTGGCGCGTCAAAACGACGGCGAACGTCAGGGGTTGCGCCGCGAGCTCAGACGGAGCCGGAGATACTGCGTTTGCAGGCGCAACCCCGAGAAGCCCGATCGCTAGAAGCACGCCGAGAATGCTGTTCATACAGTGAAGCCGGCCCTATTCTTAAGTGAAGTTAATCTCGTAGTAGGTTGTTTTGCGTCTATTCGTGTAGAACAATCGCGAGAAGTTTGTTCCGGCACCGGAGGACGTTCGTGAAGCGCTCAATCGCTACTTGTATTTCGCTGGTCTTCTTTCTTGCGGGGTCTTTGCCGTCATTCGCGCAGGCACCCGCGAACGATCCGCTCGTGGCCCTGGCGCGCACCAAGATCAAACACGTCTTCGTCATCTACCAAGAGAACCGTTCGTTTGACTCGTACTTCGGAACGTTTCCGGGTGCGGAAAATCTCGCGTCGCCGCTCGCGCAAGCGCACGGATTCAAGCAATACGATCCTCTTGGAAAACGTTACATCACGCCCTTCCGGATAACCGCGGCCGATACGTCCGATGTCGATCATTCGCGCCCCGCGTTGCTGGCCAAAGCCGATGGCGGAGCTATGGACCGCTTCGTTGCAGTCGAGGAAACGCTGGCGCTCGCGCGCCACAAGACCGCGCACGACGCCCAGCGGTTGGGCGCGCTCACCATGGCTCACGAAGATTGCGATACGATTCCCTTTTTATGGAAGTACGCTTCGACGTTCGCTCTTTTC
>JBDTFK010000085.1:0-3213 GCA_039937995.1 Vulcanimicrobiaceae bacterium
TTCCTCTTTCACGTGGTGTTTCACAGTCTCGGTGAGCACCTGAACCTCGGCCTTGAACTTTTCGTCAGGCTGTCGGCCGGATTGCAGTAATGCGACCAGTCGCTTTAGCAAATCGTGTTCGGTATAAGCTTCGAACACGTCGACCGTCTCTTCGGTTTCCTCCGAGCGTTTGCGCAGCAGCGGATAGAAATATTTTTCTTCGAGCGCGGCATGCACGGTCAACGCCTCTTCGATTTGCGTGGCAAGCTCGCGCAGCATGTCGTCTTCAGGTTCGCATTTTATAGCCTTGTTCAGCATCCCGTCAACCGTGCGATGATCTTTCTTGAGTAGGGAAAGAACGTCCATTGCGACTCCCTCCAGTCTAGCTTCAGGCATCGGTATGCCCTTTCCCGGTTAAGTCCAAACGCACGGTCGTTTAGCTTACGGCAAAGACAGCAAATTTTGCGACGCGTTCTGCCGTGTGGAGCGCTCAAACGCTACCGAATGGCTTGCCGGCTTGAAACGCCGTCAACCCGAGTCTTGTTCAAATGCAGCTATCACGGCAAGACATGGTACGGTCGGGCGATCAACATCTTTCACGGCCGCGACATGATCGAGTACAGGCAAGAATCCGACGGCGGCGTTCACTGGACATCGTCGACGATGGCACGAAGCCACACGCGGTTGCTAAGGTTTAGCGGATGGTAAATCTGTGTATTATTAAACCCGCACGGTAGCACCAGGGGAGAGAACATGTCAAAACAACGGAACTTCACGGGCGGTATTTTCTACGATCGCGAATCCGCAGAGCGCGCTGTAGACCGGCTCGGGAAACTCGGGTATTCGCCGGACGATGTCAGTGTGATGACCAAAGATCAAGAACAGGCGAAGCGTTTCGCCGACGATACGGGCACGAAGGCAACCGAAGGTGCGCTCACCGGTGGAATTCTCGGAGGAACTTTGGGAGCAATAGTCGCTGCTCTCACCGCTACTGGGAGCATCGCGGCGGTTGTAGGGACTGGTGGCGCCGCGGCGCCGCTTGTTGTCGGTCCTTTAGCGGCCGCACTTGCTGGAATCGGTGCGGGCACAGTAGCGGGTGGAATTGTCGGCGCACTCATCGGAGCGGGAATTCCGGAAACTGACGCGCGCGAATACGAAGCCGGATTGGACCGTGGCGGAATGCTTTTGGTCGTGAAGCCGCGTGATGAAACTCGCGAAGACCTTGAGCGCCTTTTCAAGCCTAACTACGGCAGCTCCGACGTAAAGTGGAGTGAGGTAGGCTCGGTCGATTACGGTAACGATCGTACGGCACGTGACCTCGAGCGAGAGTCTCAGATGCAACGGCGCAGCGCTCTTTAGATTTCTTGCGGGGGCGCGATTCCGTCGCCCCGGCGTTTCCGGCCCCGTTGCTATTACCTAACGAACTAGCAGTACCAAGCTTGAGTTCCTGCCTTGCGGAACACTTGTGGCGCTTAGCAAGGAGGACATGCGATGAGCATACCGTGGGTTCAAATCCGTCAAGAAATGGTACCACTGGCAAAGCAAACTATTGCGGATTTTCAGCGCCATAAAGCGCAGTGGGTCGCGGCCGCGATCGCATATTTCGCGACGTTTGCGATTGCGCCGCTCATCATCGTGGTGGTCGAGATCGCTGGACTAGTCGCGGGCCAGCACCGCAGTGTCCTGAATCACATGTTCGCCTATCTGTCCCATACTGCCGGGAATTCGGCTGCACGTGGCATCCAACTGCTCGTGACCGCTGCGTTCAACCAGAGACGGTCCGGGGCAATAGAACAGATTGTCGGATGGCTCGTGTTCGCCCTGGGGGCAACTGGGCTATTCACTGCGCTACAGGAGGCGCTCAATTCGGTCTGGGAGATCGAAACCCAAAAGCGAGGATTGATCGAGACAATTCGGGCTCGGGCGATCTCGCTCGGTGTGGTGCTTGCGATAGCGTTCCTTCTGCTGGTGTCGATCGGTATTAATTTGGCGCTCACCGTTGCGACCCCGGCCCTTACTCACGTGTTCTCGTACTTTCCGACGATAGTGAAGATCGTCGACTTCTTAATATCACTCGCGACTTTTACCGCTCTTTTTGCGTTGCTCTTCAAGTATCTGCCGGATTGCCGGATCGAATGGGGCGATGTCTGGCCGGGAGCAGCGGCCACGGCACTCCTTTTCGTGGTTGGGCAGTTCTTGCTGGGCTGGTACGTCGGCCGCGCTGGAATAGAGTCATTGTATGGCGCATTCGGCGGACTGGTGGCGTTTCTCGTCTGGGTAAACTACTCAGCACAGATGACGTTGCTTGGCGCAGAGTTTACGCATGTCTATTCACAACGCTACGGATCTCGCACCGCCAAGGCGATCTAGGATACAAGCAATGCGCACTGCGCTAGACATGCGATTGAGCGACCCAGAAGCAGCCAGGCTTGAGGCACCGTATCGCCCCCACCGAATCCTCGGCCATACTTGGCCATCTCATGCGCGCCGAAGCGCTACTCACCACGCATCGAACCCCATTGATCCTCCGACATGGGCCTGAAGCGCGGCTCGCCGATGACGCCCGATATGCCCGCGGTGCATAACAACTTCACCGGAACCGTAGAGTTGTCGTCATCGAAACGTCGGGCGAGACCTCCGATCATCTCCTCAACCGCGAAGAAGTGCTCAATATGATCGTGGCGCGCCAATAGCGGCACAACGTCGTGGAAGGAAACCGCGGGCTCGACTGTAGAGAAGAGCGCGTGGCTAGTCCATTATTTACGGCACCATCATCGCTCCGGGAGCCTCGCGAGCGCCGGGCATTTGTCCTGACGCTGCTTTTGGCATTCCCCGCAGCGGCGGTCATCGGTTTTTTCGTTCACGAGCGCATCGGTGAATCGGAAGTAGCGCTCTTTATCGTCATCGCGATGGTCTATGTCACCCTCGCGCGCGGGCGGCTTATCGGCTCGTCGGTGATGATTCACGAAGCACAGTATCCGCGCGTCTTCTCCATCGTCAAGGGCGCGTGCGCCGCCCTCGATATTCCGATGCCCTTGATCTTCGTCCGTGAAGATAACAACGTGCCGGTCGCCGCACTCGGGTTCGGCGAACCCTATTCACTGGTGCTCTCGAGCCGTTGGATCGAGCAGTTCGAGGACGACGAGTTAGCATTTATCGTCGGCAGGCAACTCGGGCACATCGCGGCGGGGCACACGCGGTACCTCTCGCTCTTGAGCGTTAACGGCAACGAGA
>JBDTFK010000086.1:0-8247 GCA_039937995.1 Vulcanimicrobiaceae bacterium
AACGCGGTCGAGCGGAAGCTCCATATCGAAGACCCGCGAGGGATCGATGGAGCCGTTCACGACCGCCGACATCAAGAGCGGAATGTAGGCACGTACCGGCGCGAGCGCGCCGCGCAAAGAAACGTTCTTCAAGAAGAGTGCGCGAAGCGGCACGTCCTTCACGTTGTGCGGCACGCCCACGAAGCTGACGGCTCCGCCCGGTCGCGCGACTTCAATGGCGAGATCCATGCTGGCCTGATTGCCGACCGCCTCAACCACGTGAAGGGCTCCGCCTTGCGTCAACTCAAGAATTTCTTCGGCAACGCCGCTATCGTGCGAATTAAACGTGTGGGTCGCGCCGAATGTTTTTGCGAGTTCGAGACGCGTTGCGTTATGCCCGACTGCGATCACCCGGTCTGCGCGCACGACGCTCGCCGCGGACAACACGCCGCAGAGACCAACCGCGCCGTCGCCGACGATGACCACGGTGCCGCCCGGTCTGCCGCCGGCACTCACGACGCCGTGATGGCCCGTTCCCATAACGTCCGTGAGCGCCGCCGCGGACGCCAATTTCTTGCGATCCTCCCACATACCGTCGGCCATTTTTACGAGCGTTCCGTCGGCGAACGGGACACGCACCGCTTCGGCTTGGCCGCCGTTATGGTCGTCGCCGAAATTCGTCATGTGTTCGCACGACGTTTGCAGGGAGCGTTTGCAGTATTCGCACGTACCGTCGCTCGATACAAACGGGGCGATGACGTAGTCACCGGGCGCGAGCGAACGGACATCCGCTCCAATCTCTTCGACCACGCCGACGAACTCGTGCCCCGTCCGGTCGCCGGGTTCCCATTGCGTGACGCCGCGGTAGAACCACAAGTCCGAGCCGCAAATGGCCGCCCGCGTCACGCGCACGATCGCATCGGTAGCCGACGTAATCGCGGGATCGGGCACATTCTCCAAGCGCACGTCGCCGGTGCCGTAATAGACTGTTGCTTTCATTGGAAACCTGTCTTTCACGAACGCGTGCGCAAAATCCGCGCGGAGCGGCGCCGCTAGCTTGCGGCGCGACCGAAATGTTCGTGAACGATACGCGAGATTTCGCCGAGGCCGGTCCGGGCCGCGGCCACGATTGTGGGGTCAAAGGCGGCGCCCGATTGCGACTCGATAATTTCGAGCGCCTTCGCAAGCGAAAGCGCCGGCCGGTGCGGCCTCGTTTGCAGTAGCGCGGAAAGCGTATCCGCGACCGCGACGATCCGCCCGAAGATCGGGATTTGCGCGCCGTGCAATTTTCGCGGATATCCGGTTCCGTCGAAACGTTCGTGGTGCGTCTGAGCCATGATGGTCGCCGTTCGCATGATCGGCGTTTGCCGCTTGGTGAGGATTCTTGCGCCCGCCTGAGCGTGCGCTTCAATGCTCACGCGGTCTGCGGATCCGGCCTGGCCGCGAAGTTCGGCGACGCGCTGCGGGATAGCGACTTTGCCGATGTCGTAAATGCGCGAGGCAACGGCGATCGCATCGATTTCTTCGTCTGTAAGCTTGAGTTCGCGAGCGAGTGCCACCGAAAGTTGCGATGCAAGATTGAGATGCGTTACGATAGCCGGATCGTGCATTGCGGCGACGTCGAGCATCGCCTCGATCGCTAGGACCGTGTCGTTAGATCCGGCGGTCGGCGTCCCGGTCGACGTGCGCTTCCCCAGTTCTTCGAGGCGTGCGCGGAATTCTTCGCGCTCGCGGTACGCGTCCACAATATGCATCGCGTGTACCAAAAATTCCGACGGATTGATCGGTTTCTCCAGATAAGCGAACACGTCGAGATCGAACGCAGTCCGTCGTAAATCGCGCGCGTTTTTCGAAGCCGTGGTAAAGACGACCGGTGTGGCCGCGCGACCGTCAACGAGACGCATGCGCCGGATAAAATCAAGGCCGTTCCCGCCTTCGATCGTGTGGCTTACCACGACGAAGACCGGGTCGACGCCAGCGAGCCAGTGCAACGCATCGGTGGCCTTTTTGAAACAGACCGGCTCCATCTCCGCGATGCGCCGGAGGATCTGAGAAAAGCCGGAAAGCGACGATTCCTGATCGTCGACGACGGCGACGTTCAAACGGAGCCTCCAGAAAGCACGGAATGCGGCCGCTCTACTGCGAAAGTTCGAAACATGTTAGTTGCACTACTCCTACCGGTAGTTATCGGCGCGGGCGCCGTCGCCCAGGTGCCGTTGGCCACGCCGATCCCCGTCGCGCCGATGACGGCGCCAGCGCCGGCATCGTCGACCCTCAACAACGGGCCCTGCATGGACTCGCCGCGCGCGGTTCCGCTGGCCCTGCAACCACCGGCGGTCCGCTCGATGCAAATCCTGCGGATCGACAAGGTCGAGTCGTCGGCCACTTCGCTTTTCGGCGAAACGATCGGGTATCTGTACACGCTACAGGACGGGTCGACGTGGCTCGGCCAGCGCTCCCAAGACTACATGTCCGCTGCGGGTGCCCGGGCGATCAACCAGGTTCTCGCCTCCACGCACCTGCCGGGACAGCCGCGGTCCGCATTTCCGCCCGAAATGAAGCACGGCGTGGCGACGAAATTCCAGCAATACTTCAAGGTGACTATTCCTCCGGCAGCCCTCGGCGCGTTGAGCATTGAACTCCAACCGTGCGTGATCTGGCCCTCCGGCATGCCGCTTCCCGACCCCAAGGTCTAGGGTGGCCGGGAGGGGCTGCAGCGGTCCAGGGGATAAATTAGCAGAGGGCGCATCCGAGTGCTAAGACTGCGGGTTTGACCGAATAATGGATTTCGTAGTGCGGCCCCGTTTGGGGTTTGAGCCGAATGCCGACGTTTTCGTTGACGAGGAGCGCGGCCAAGTGGTCGTGGCGGTCGAGGTGGCCGGTGCCGACCCGGATAGCTTGCACGTCTCCATCGATGACCGGTATCTCTCGATTACCGGCCGCCGCGCGGAAGTCGTCAACTACCGGCGCGGCTCGTTCATCCAAAAAGAGATTGCGTACGGAGCTTTTGCCAAGCGCATCGCACTCCCCATAGCCATCGATTTCAGCGACGTCGTCGCGCATTACGCCGACGGTGTGCTGGTTATCGGCTTACCCATCTCGAGCACCGCGTATCGCCCGACCGCGCGGACCGAGATTCGAATGATCGTGAAAAGGACCTTAACGTAGATGCCCGCAGCAAAAAAACTCAACCAACCGCAAATCCCCACGGGTGCCATCGGCATTCTCCCGCTCCAGGAAGCGGTGCTGTTTCCCAATACGGTAATTCCGCTCGCGGTCGTCAAAAAGCCGGGCATCCAATTGGTCGAAGAGGCATTGCGCGAGGGCAAACCGATCGGCTTGACCGTGCTCAAAGATCGCGAAACGGAGAACCCCGGCCCCGACGACGTGCATCGCGTCGGCACGATCGGCGTTATCCAAAAAATGCTCAAAGTTCCCGACGGCACGATCCGCTGCATCGTTGCCGGTCAGCAAGTCTTCAAGATCGATCAGTTTACGCAGACCGACCCGTACTTAATCGCGAACTACACCGAGTTGCCGGACATTACCGTCGACAACGAAGAGTTGGTTGCGATGCAGCGCAATCTCGGGACGCTCTTTCAAAAGCTCCTCTCGTATCTGCCGCAAGCGCCGCGCGAGATGGAGATGGAAGTCCAGAACATCAACGACCCGAGCGTGCTCACGTACTTCGTCGCGTCGACGATGCGGCTCGAACCTGCCGATCGGCAAGCGCTTCTCGAAGAACGCAATACCGGCAAGCGCATGCGCAAGCTGACGATGCTGCTCACGAAGGAACTCGAAGTCGTCGAACTCGGTCACAAGATTCAAAGCGATATCCAGCGCGAGATGGAAAAAAATCAGCGCGAGTTCTATTTGCGCCAACAGCAGCGCGCGATTCAGGAAGAGCTCGGCGAGGTCGATCCTCAACAGGCCGAAACGAACGAACTGCGCGCAAAAATCGACGAAGCCAAGATGCCCGAAGAAGTGAAGAAAGCCGCGGACCGCGAGTTGGACCGTCTCTCTAAAGTTCCGCAGGCGTCGCCCGAGTATAGCGTTATTCGCACCTATCTCGACTGGCTCGTGCAGCTGCCGTGGGACGCAGAAACCGCCGACCACATCGATATCAAGCGCTCGCGCGAAATTCTCGACGAGGATCACTACGATCTCGAAAAGATCAAAGATCGCATCGTCGAGTATCTCGCCGTGGGCAAACTCAAAAAGAAACTAACCGGGCCGATCCTTTGCTTCGTCGGGCCGCCCGGCGTCGGTAAAACCTCGCTCGGGCAATCGATCGCGCGTTCGATGGGGCGCAAGTTCGCGCGCCTCTCCGTCGGCGGTGTTCGCGATGAAGCCGAAATACGCGGCCATCGGCGCACCTATATCGGTGCCATGCCCGGCACGATCGTTCGCGCCATGCGCGATGTCGGGACAAAAAACCCGGTGATGATGATCGACGAGATCGACAAGGTCGGTGCGGATTTCCGCGGCGACCCGCAGTCGGCACTGCTCGAAGTCCTCGACCCCGAACAGAACCACACGTTTCGGGATCACTACATCGACCTGCCGTTCGATCTTTCGCAAGTGCTCTTCATTTGCACCGCAAACTCGCTCGATACCATCTCTCCACCCCTTCGCGACCGCATGGAAATCATTCAACTTGCGGGCTACACCGAACTCGAGAAACTTCAAATCGCAAAGCGATACTTGCTTAAAAAACAGCGTATCGCAAACGGACTGAAGGAAACCCAAGCGCAGATCAGCGATCAAGCGCTTCGCGCAATCATCGTCGACTACACGCGCGAGGCCGGCGTCCGAAACCTGGAACGGGAGATCGGCACGGTTTTTCGCAAAGTTGCGCGCAAGATCGCCGAAAACGCCCGATTTAAAGCTCGCGTGAAACCCGATAATCTCGCCGATTATTTGAGCAAACCGCGCTTCTTCAACGAGGTGAAGAAACGCGTTGCGTCGATCGGCGTCGCAACCGGCATGGTCTGGACGTCCGTCGGCGGCGACATCGTCTTCATCGAAACGCAGTCGATGCCGGGAACGGGGAAGCTCGTCCTCACGGGACAACTTGGCGACGTCATGAAAGAAAGCGCGCAAGCCGCGGTTTCGTTCTTGCGCTCTCGAACGAGCGAGCTCGGCATTCCGGAAGACTATTTCGCCAAGCACGACCTGCACGTCCACGTGCCGGCCGGAGCCACCCCGAAAGACGGTCCTTCCGCCGGTATTACGATGGCAACCTCGATTGCGTCGATGCTTACCGGCTTGAAAGTTACGCCGAACCTCGCAATGACCGGCGAGATCACGCTAACGGGTCAGGTCCTGCCGATCGGCGGTCTCAAAGAAAAAGTGCTCGGCGCAAAACGCGCGGGCATCGGTAAAATCCTCTTCCCGAAACGCAACGAAATGGATCTCGACGACATCCCGAAGGAAGTCCGCGATACGATGGAATTTATTCCGGTCGAAGAGATTTCCGAAGTGCTGTACCACGCGCTCGGCAAGCGCGTCATCTCGCCGGTTCCGCTGGGTGACGACGACACCAAGCCGCGCAGCAACGTCGTTCCCATGCATCGCAATGGTGTCGCCAAGCGCCCGCGCACCGGCGAACGCCGTAGGCCCGTATCTCGAAAACGGCAATGAAAAAGACGCTGCTGCTTTTGCCGGGTCCCGTGCCGGTCGCTCAGCCGGTCCTCGAAGCGATGGCTTGGCCGATGATCAATCATCGTGGGCCCGAGTTTGCGGATTTGCTCGCGCGGCTCGAACGCGGGATGCAGCCGGTGTTCGGGACGTCGAACGACGTTCTGTTCCTGGGCTCGTCGGGAACCGGCGGGCTCGAAACCGCAGTGGTGAACGTCTTTTCGCCGGGAGATGTCGTACTCTCGTGCCCGATCGGGGTGTTTGGAAAACGACTCTCCGACATCGCATCCACGTACGGATGCGCGGTCGAGGTTTTAGATACGCCGCTTGGTTCTGCCCTCGACGCGCAGGCACTCGCAGCGCGTTTGCGCGCCGATAGCGCGCGGAAGATTCGCGGGATTCTGCTTACGCACAATGAGACGTCGACCGGCGCGCAATGCGATATGGCGGCGATTTCGCGCGCCATCGGCGATCACGGCGCGTTGACGGTGGTCGATTCGGTGAGCGGCCTCGGAGCGTCTGAATTTCGGATGGACGCATGGGGCTTCGATATCGTGGTTACGGCTTCGCAGAAGGCGCTTGCGGTGCCGCCGGGGCTTGCGATGGCGGCCGTGAGCGAGCGCGCATGGAAGGCGATAGCGACCGGCAAAACGCCGCGCTACTATTTCGACCTTTTGAAAGCTCGCGACTTCGCTCGTAACGGGCAAACGTCGTGGACGCCGCCGACTTCAATTTTCTACGCGCTTGGCGTCGGACTCGAGCGCTATCACGCGGCGGGCATGGAGGCGCAGTTCGCGCGGCACGCGCGTTACGCGCGCGCGATTCGTTCGGCTTTCGAAACGCTGGGCTTTACGATCTTTTCGCAGAGCGGCGCGCATTCGGTAACGGTCGTGGCGGCCGAGCCGCCGGCGGACGTCGATGCGGGAACGTTGCTCAAAACGCTGCGTGACAAATACGGCGTCGTGCTTTCGGGCGGCCAAGCGCAGCTAGCGGGAAAAATCGTGCGGTTCGGCACGATGGGTGACGTTAGCGAGTGCGACATTCTGGGCGCGATCGGCGCGTTGGAACTTGCGCTCGGCGACGTCGGCGCTGCCGTGTCGCCCGGCACGGGCGTTGCAGCCGCCGCGAGAGAACTCGGTACACCGGTCGCGGCAGGCGCGGCTTAAGCGCCGTTACACGCGGTGGCGGCTGAAATACGGATTGAGGAACGGACGCGCAAACCACGGAACGGTTGCGAGGATTGCCCGGTCGATGTTTGGGTCGGGCCCGACGAAATAACCCGCGAAGTGCGACCGGTGCAAGTCGGCGCGGATATCGGGCGAGAGCGGAAAATACAGCGCGATAAAGAGCACGAGCCACAAAAGTACCGCGCCCTTGCACAATCCAATCGCGCCGCCGGCTAGCGAATTCCCGATATTGATCAGCGGAAGTTTTGCAAAGCGGTTCAGCACCCACGCTGCGGCAATCACGATTGCATAGGTGATAAATCCGGTAAGGAACATGCCGACGACGTGGGCCGAGCCTGGTCCAAGCTTGATCGATTGTTCGAGCCACCCATCGAAACTGCCGTTGTAGTACCACGGCGTGACGAGCGCGGCAACTACCGCCACCGCGCCGGCCAGCTCGGAGACGAATCCGCGCTTAAAACCCTTATACGCAGCGATCAGCATGATTACGACGATGATGACGTCGGGCCAAGCAATGGCGCTCATGCGCGAATCGTCGCGCCCACGTGATCGCGCAAACTCTCCAGTGCTCTCGCGATCGCTGCGTCGGCCTCTGCATCGGTAATCGTCGCGTCGTAGCGGCCGATCACCGCCCGGATCGCCAGGCTCTTATGCCCATCGCCGATTCGTTTACCGCGATACTCATCGAACACGCGCACCCCCATGCAGAGACTGCCGATCGACTCACGGGTGATATTGGAGATGCGTTCCGCGCTGACGCTAAGATCGACGACGAGCGAAAGGTCGCGGTACGTGGATGGATATTTCGAGGGTGGGCGATATGCGGAGGTACGATAGTCCGGCAACGCATCTAAGTAGATGTTGCACAGATAGACCGGTAACGCGATGTCGAACGTCTTGTTCAGGCGTGGATCGATTTTTCCGAAATGTGCGATTTCGCGCCCGTCGCACAAGAGGGCGGCAGTCTTTCCGGGATGCAACCCGCTACGGACGTCGCGTACGGCGTTGCATTCAACGCCGCAGACGCGTCGGATCAGGGCTTCGATGTCGCCTTTCAAATGCAGGAAATGCGAGTCGCGCCACGCCGGTTCGTCGAGCGCTTGCGCGCTGAAACCGATCGTGACGACCGGAACTTCCGTCGTATGTCCGGCGTCTTGCGAGAACACGTGGCCGATCTCAAATATGCGGTGCGCCCCGGGGTTGCGGGAGAAATACTGCAGCAATCCGGCGCCCAGCGTCGTACGCAGGTAGCGCTGATCTTCGGAAAGCGGGTTGCGAACTTCGACCGCATTGCCGCTTGGCGTAACTCCGCCCCGACGCAATTTTTCGAAAACGTCCGCCCCATGCAGCGAATAGCTGAGGATCTCGTCGTACCCAAGTGCTGCAAGCGTTTGCGCGAGCTGTTTCTCAAGAAGATACTGCCGACTCGCGATCTGGTGGG
>JBDTFK010000087.1:0-13074 GCA_039937995.1 Vulcanimicrobiaceae bacterium
AACGCCGCGCACCGCGTCGATCGCGATTTGCGGTTTCGCGGTAGCGGGAATCACCCCGAAGAGCACGGTGCCCGAGGCTTCGGCATGCGAGTCGATCTGCTGCAATCCGGCATAGAGCACCGCTCCCGATGCGACTAGCCCGTAGAGATCGGCGCGCTGGTTGTCGAGAACCGACTGCAGCACCTGGGTTGCCTCGTAGTCCTTGCTGTTCCAACCGGGGAAGCGAAATGCAAGGCCCACGATCGTAACGGCCTGATCGCTATCAACCGAGATTGTTTTCGACTTCAGCGGTTGGAGATGGACCGGCGGCCGTGCGGGGAGTTTCACCGCTGGGAAAGCCGAAAAGTATTTTCGCACCGCTGCAATGGTTGCGGCGCCGTCAACGTCTCCGGCAATCACAAAAACCGCATTGTTCGGGTGATACCATGTATTATAGAACGCCTGAAGTTTTTGCGCGTCGATCACGCGAGCGAAACCGTCTTGCGTTCCAAGACCGTTCTTCGCATACGGCGTTTTTGCATAGAGCGAAGTCTGAACGTCCATGAATAGGCGGCGCAGCGGACTGCTATAGTCCTGGGTGACTTCTTGCGTGATCGCGCCCTTTTCGATGTCCCATTCTCTCTGTTTGAGCAGCGCGCCGCGCATGCGCGACGCCTCCATACGAAGCAGGAGGTCGAGATATTGCGAAGGAGCGGTAAAAAAATACTGGGTTACTTCCGCCTGCGTATCCGCGTCGTAGTTTCCGCCGAGCAGTTCGCTGATGTCGGAAAGCTGCGATTCCGAAAGTGTCTTCGCGCCGCGAAACATCATGTGTTCGAGCGCATGCGCTTGGCCGTCGAACTGCTGCTCGTTCGAGCCCGCCTTGTAGTTGAGCATCGTCGTGACGACCGGTGCGAGCGGATCGCGCACGACAACGACTTGAAGGCCGTTCGCGAGGGTCGCACGACTGACGTCGTCGGCCGCGCGGGACGCTACCGGCGCGCCGCAGAGAAGAGCAGCGCTAAGCGATGCGAGTATGAAACGCAGGATCACCCGAATCGAGCTCCTTCGAGAAAAAATGGGTTGACCCGGATGCTTTTGGTGCCGGAACGGCCGCCCCTTTTGACGCGCCGACTTCTTTCAGGAGGAAAGGACCAGCGCTCGTGTAGAGGGTTCGCGGGCGAGAAGCGCCCGCAGCCCGGCGTTCTCGGGACGCCGCAGATCGGGATCGCGACCGACGATGCCTTCCGCCTCCCGCTTCGCATCGCGGTAGATCTCGATGTCGCGCACGATATCCCCCAAGCGGAGGTCCGCAGCGCCCGCTTGCACCGTACCGGCAAATTCGCCGGGTCCTCGCATCCGGAGATCTTCTTCGGCGATGAGGAACCCGTCCGTCGACTCGGTCAGAATGCCCAGCCGCTCGCTCTCCCCCGCTTCATCGGGATACACGAGAACGCAAAAGGACTTCGCCGCTCCTCGCCCGACGCGGCCGCGGAGTTGGTGGAGTTGCGCGAGACCGTACCGCTGAGCGTCCAAAATGACCATCGCGCTTGCGTTCGGAACGTCGACGCCGACCTCCACGACCGTAGTCGCCACGAGCACGTCGATTTCGCCGCGCGAAAACTTCGCCATAACGTCGTCCTTTTCGCGCGCAAGCAAACGCCCGTGCAGCAACCCGATGCGCAGGCCGGTGAGCACCTCGGCTTGCAGCCGCTCCGCTTCGGCGATAACGCTCGTCAGCTCGCTTTCTTCGTCGATGGCCGGCGCGACGATGTAGACTTGGTGCCCCGCCGCAACGTTGGCGCGCACGAATTCGTACACGTCCGGCAAGCGGCTCGTCCGCACCGCAAACGTTTCAATAGGCGTCCGGCCCGGCGGCAACTCGTCGATCACCGAGACGTCGAGGTCGGCGTACACCGACTGTGCGAGGGTGCGCGGAATCGGGGTTGCGGTCATGTGCAGCGTGTGCGGCGCAATTCCCTTCGCGCGCAAACGCGCCCGCTGTTCGACGCCGAAACGATGCTGCTCGTCGATGACTGCGAGCCCGAGGCGCGCAAATTCAATGTTCTCGGTGATTAACGCGTGGGTTCCAACCGCCAGCGCCGCCTCGCCGCTCGCGAGTCGACCGGAGGCCGCGGCGCGCGAACGCGCGCTTTGGCTACCGAATATCGCCTCGACCGCTATACCGAAGGGCAGCAGGAGCGGAGCGAGTTTCTGCGCGTGCTGCGAGGCGAGGATCTCCGTGGGCGCCATCAGCGCCGATTGCACGCCGTTTCGCGCAGCGAGTACGACGGCTGCCGCGGCAACCAGCGTCTTGCCGCTTCCAACATCGCCCTGCAACAAGCGATTCATCGGCACGTCGCGCGTCATGTCGTCCCAGATTTCCCCGACGACGCGCCGCTGCGCGGCGGTCAGCGGGAACGGCAGCGCCCGCTCGAATTCGCCCAACAATTCCGCCGGAACGCGAAGTGCGGCGGCATCGTGCTCCCGCTCCCGCTCGGCACGGCGCAATTGCGCGGCCGTCGCGAGCATCAGAAATTCCGAGAAGACAAAACGCTCGCGTGCCACCCGCGCCTCTTGGGGCTCCCGTGGAGCGTGCATTGCGCGGTATGCCTCGCGCAGTTCCGGATACTTACGCCGGCGCGCCAGATCGGGCGGCAGCGGATCGTCCCCCGAAAGCGCAAGCAGAGAATCGAGGTTCTTGGCTACGACCAAACCGATTTTTCGCGTCGTTAACTCTTTGCTCGCGCGGTATATCGCGACCATTTCGCCGCGATAGGTTTCGTCTTTCCCAAGTTGCTCGTAGTGCGCCACGTTTACGAGTGGCCCCGCCAAACTTCGCTCGGAGCGACCCCGCACGAACAAACGCATGCCGGGGCTGAAGCGCCCGACAACGTAGCGCCGGCGCCCGATCCACTTGGCGGTGAATTCCCCGGTTTCGTCGCGCATTCGCAATTCCACGATTTCCATGTCGCGCGCACGACGCTCTTTTACCGCGACCACTTCGCCTACGGCGTTTTCCTCGCCGCCGCTTTGTCCCAAAGCGTTTGCGGGCGTGGGGAAGCGAAGATCGTCGTAACGGAACGGCAGGTACTCGAGAAGATCGTGCGCGCTCGCGACACCGAGTTCGCGAAAGAGCGGAGCCGATTTGGCGCCGACGCCGCGCAGCTCTTCGACCTTCATTCCATGCCCGAACGCGCGCAGAGCGCCTCGTAAGCCGTTCGAAGATGCGGCACGGGCACGCGTTTGCGGTCGCCGAGTTCGACCAGCGCGCCGAGTATCGGGTCGAGCTCGAGCGGGCGGTTCGCTTCAAGATCCTGCAGCATCGACGTCTTCACATCGGTCAAACGCGACGCGCGCGCGATACGTTCGTCGACGTTCGCATCGATGATGGCTCCAAGCGCTTGCCCAACCGCGATGGCCTCGAACATGAGCGCGCGTACTTCACTCAACGTGGAAGGGTTTTCCAGCATCCGGCCGATCGTTAGTCCCGAAAGCGCGCTAACGGGATTGAGTCCCGAATTATTCACAAGCTTGAGCCACATCGTCTCGCGGATGTTCGCATCGAATCCGGCATCCAGCCCCGCTGCCTGGAACTGCGCGATGAGCCCGTCCAAACGTGGACTGTTGGAACCGTCCAACTCACCGAGCCAATACCGCAGCCCGCCGCTCTGGTGGATCACTCCGGGCCGCGCGACGTGTCCGGAAACGTGTACCACCGCGCCGAGAACGAACGCGTTAGGAAACGTTGCCCCGACCCGGGCGCCGGGATCGACGGTCTGCAACGGCGGAGTGCGCGCGAACCAAAACGGAACACCGTTCTGCAACGGAACGATCGGCGTGCGGGATCTCGCGAGACCGCGCAGTTGCGGTAAGAGGAGCGGCCACTGATGCGCTTTGAACGTCAGCAGAGCGACGTCGATTGCGCCGAGTTTGCGGACGTCGTCGACGGCGGTAACGCGCGCGTTGAACGGACCGAGATCGCTATCGACGATCTCGATACCGTGTTTCGCAATTGCGTCGAGGTGCGCACCGCGCGCGACGACACCGACTTCGGCGCCCGCGCGAGCGAGCGCGGCGGCAACAAAACCGCCGATTGCGCCGGCACCGACAACAGCTACTCGCATCAAATTTTGGAGGCGACGGGCAGATTTGAACTGCCGAATGGGGCTTTTGCAGAGCCCTGCCTTACCACTTGGCTACGTCGCCGCAATGTTTTCACCCTGTGGAGCGGGTAGTGGGAATCGAACCCACGCATCAACCTTGGGAAGGTCGCAGGCTGCCATTACATCATACCCGCGGACCACAGCGACCAGCCCGGTTCGGTGCATTTCATACACCATCCTACATCGATACGGCGTCCGGCTCCAATCGTGTAACTCGCGCGCGCACCGGAGCGTTGCAGGCGGAAGTCAAGGAGGCGCCCCTCCCAAACAGAAGGTGCCGTTCATGACCTGGATTTACGCGTTGCCCGCGTGGTTACTCACCGTCGGAGCGATCGTGATCATGTCCGCATTTTCCGTGGGCGGCCTGCTTCTCACCCGTCTCCGCTTTCCGCGCAGCGACCAAATTACGCACAACGATGTCGCCGGTCCGGTCATCGGCACGCTCGGCACCATCTTAGCGGTCGTTCTCTCCTTCATGGTCATAACCGTCTGGCAAGAATTCGACCAAGCGGCGGCAACGGTACAAACCGAAGTCAACGCCGTTTGCGACCTCTACCACGATGCCTCGACCCTCCCTCAGCCGAATAAGGGCCTCATTCAATCAGAACTAGCGCGCTACGTTAACGTCGTCGTTCGCGTAGAGTGGCCGCTCATGCAAAAAGGTCAGATTAGCGATGCGGCTCACGGCACGGCCTCTCGCATGATCCATCTCATCGCCGATATCAAACCGGAAAATGCAACGCAGGCCGCGCTGCAGACCGACATGGTCACGCTCACGCATGCGTTCAACGACGCCCGAAGGGAGCGGCTTTTTGATAATCAACAGGCGATTCCGGCGTGCATGTGGTGGACCATCTTCTTCATCAGCGCGGTAACGATCGGTTCGTCATACCTCTTCCGCGTCGCGAACTTGCTGGCGCACCTCATCATGGTTGTCGGTTTGGCCGCGGTGATCGCTTCGATCCTGGTTCTCATCTCGGAATTCGATCTTCCGTTCCGCGGAGACGTACATATTGCACCGACCGCGTTCGCTCACGCATTTGCGGCCATTGCCGAGGACCCGCCTAATTCAGTATATTCACCGAACGCGCCAAAATGAGGCCGACGGTCGCAAACGAGATCAGCGATTCAACCAGCATGAGCATCTTTGCCCATCGCGACAGAGGCATAACGTCCGTCGGACTGACGGCGAGCGCGTTCGTGAACGACAGATAAATATAGTCGATCAAACGCGGCTTCCAGTTACGGTCGGCGCACGCGAGTCGCGCCGGGTCGAGCGACATCTGCGGCCACAGAAAGTCCGCCGCCTTGAAATCTCGGGCGCTTGCTAGCGTTGCGCGAATGTCGGGACCGTCGCCGTCGAACTCCCAGAACCATAACGCAAAAACGATCACGTTTGTCGCCCAAATTAACAGCCCCGCGCCGAGGAGATCGACGGCGGTTACGCTATGATGCGTCGGAGTTGCGGTGACTAAATCTTTGATCAACAATACGACCGACGTGACGTTGAAAAAATTCAGGATCGCAATCAGGCAGATCGAACCGGTGCGAAGAATCATGGCCCTTCGCGAGCGCAGCGGCCCGAGGATCAACGGCGGAATGAGGAGCAGCAAGACGAGCGACGGCGCAATCCACACGGGCCCAAACGTCAGCTTCGGCGGCAACCGCATGTAGAGCACGAGCGCCAAAATAACGGCAATTGAAGCGTGCCAGCGCGGTTCTTCTTTCACGAAGCCTGCGATTCGCAGAAGCCTAAGCGCTTTCTTGCCGCGCAGGAACCCTCAACGCGCTGAGCTACATGTCCGCCCATGGGGCAGATCATCGAATTCAGCCGCCCGGACGGCGCGCACGCACCCGGATACTACAGCGAGCCGGCGCCGGTTTCGCACGCGGCAGGCGTGGTGATGCTTGAAGAGTGGTGGGGCCTAACGCCGCACATCCAAAAAACCGCCGACAGGCTCGCGAATGCCGGCTTCCGCGTGCTCGTGCCCGACCTTTACCGCGGCCGCACGGCCTCCGTGGGAGACGAAGCCAATCATTTGGCGCAGGGCTTAGACTTTGGGGACGCGGCAAAGCAAGATGCGCGAGGCGCCGCTCAATATCTCAAGTCGACGGGAAGCGCGAAAGTGGGCGTAATCGGGTTTTGCATGGGCGGCGCCCTGGCAATGCTCGCGGCAATGCACGTCGCGGAGTTCGACGCCGCGGTCGTGTACTACGGCTACCCGCCGCCGGAGGCGGGCGATCCCGGAACGATCGCTATTCCGGTTCTCGGGAACTGGGCACTTCACGACGAGTTTTTCCCGATCGAAGGCGTCGACCGCATCGAAGCGCGTTTTAAAGAAGCGCACGTCCGCTACGAATTTTACCGCTACGACGCAAAGCACGCGTTCCACAATCCAAACGAACTCGGTAACGCCGGGCTCGGCCATCATAACGCCGAGTATGCCGATCAATCGTGGCGCCGCAGCGTTGAATTTTTCGCGAAGTACCTGCGCTAGCGGCGGCCTTTTATTTCTCGAACAGCGTGCCCGCGTTGACCGGCGCGGAACGCAAGGCGCCTTGTTCTAGACCCCACTTCTTTAGAAGTTTCTCGTACGTGCCGTCTTGGATCACGCCGTGCAACGCCGCGACCAATTGCGCGCGTAGTCCAGCGTTGCCCTTGCGCACCGCGATGCCGAACGGTACGAGCGCAAACTGGCGGCCGGCGACTTGAAACGTATTGCCGCCGCCGGTCGTTTTTGCAAGGTATGCGACGACCGGATAGTCGGTCACGTGAACGTCCGACTTTCCCGCCTGAAAGGCTGCAAACGCCTGATCGTCGGTCGCGTACTCCACGAGCGTGATTTTCCCGAGGTGCAGGTCTTCGCAGCGTTGCGATTGGTCTTGGAGAGCGACTTCCTGCGATGTCCCTTTTTGCACGTCAACCTTCACGCCGCAAAGGCCGCCGAGATTGAAGATTCTGCGCGGGTTGCCCTCCGGTACGAGCATTCCACTACCCACGAGAAGGTAGTCGACGAAATCAACCTGTTTCTCGCGAGCGCGCGTGTCGGAAATAGCCGAAATGCCGACGTCGGCCCGGCCTTGCTGCACGGACTGCAAGATCGAATCAAACTGATGATTCGTTACGACCATGTTTTCGGCAAGTTTTGCGCCGATCGCCTTGATGAGGTCGACGTCGAAGCCCTGCATCGTATGTGAAGGCGGTCCGTAAAATTCAAGGGGTGCGTACGAAACGTCGGCGGATGCCCGCAAGCTGCCCGCGGCGCTCGCAGTTCCCGGTATCGCGAACCACCCGGCGGCTGCCCCGATCGCAAATCCTACGAGCAACCGAGTAAGTACCTTCGGCATGTGTGAAACCCCCTCGCAAGTGACGAGCCCGGCCATACGGTTATCGGCCGTCGCGGGCTCGAATGAAGCCGGCGCCCCACAAAGGACGCCGCTGGGAGCAACTCCATACCGCGATGTTGGTGCCAAGGGCCGGAATCGAACCGGCGACACCGCACTTTTCAGGCGCGTGCTCTACCGACTGAGCTACCTTGGCATGGCGACCGCCCCTCGTTCGGCGCGCAGGGTCCATCCCCTTTTCAACGTAGCGACGCCAATGTGAACGTACTTGAATCCTTCGCTTCTCTCGATATTCGCGTTGGAACGATCGTTGTTGCGGAGCCGTTTCCGCAAGCGCGCAAGCCGGCTTATCGTCTGCGTGTGAACTTCGGCAGCGAGCTTGGGATTCGCTGGTCGAGCGCACAGATCACGGCTCGATATACGTGCGGCGAACTCATCGGACGCCGGGTTCTCGCCGTAGTAAATCTGCCGCCGAAGCGCATCGCGGGATTTCTGAGCGAGGCGTTAGTTCTCGGAGTGGACGATTCGGACGGCAACGTCGTTCTCGTTCGCCCCGAGTTTGAAAACGTGCCCGACGGTGCGCACCTCTACTGAAAACACGTGCGGCAAAATGCGCAACTTTCAACGACGCCCCCTACTCCGACGCAAGCCATGCCGGGGAGAGTCGGGAACTTCCGAAGACCGGTGGCCGTTTTGATGAAATGACGGAGGTACACGCACGATGCTGACCACGAAAGCCCTGCTCGGCGCAATTCTCGCGCTGTCGATTCCCCTGGTGACGCTCGCTCCAGTCTCGGCGCAAACATATTCCGGCGCCTCGGGAGTCGCAAACGTAAGCGTTGCGAACGGCAACGTGACCGTCGTGCGCGCAGATAGCGGCGAACAAGTTGCTGCGATGGGTCAATGCAACGCTCCTCGCGGGCGATTATGTCGCCACCGGTTCGGATTCCAACGCCGAAGTTCAGTTTGACGGCATCTCGATGCTACGTTTTGCGCCGGACACGCAGGTTCGTTTCATTCGCCTCGACCCGAACGCGCGCGAAATGCAACTCGCCTCGGGAACCGTCGACTTGGCGGAATTGCAAGGCAGCGACGGAGGCCCGCAAATCGACACGCCGTCGGTAACCATGCGCCCGAACCAGCGAGGCGATTACCGCGTATCGGTTCTTAGTAACGGCCGGACGCTCGTAACCGTGCGCAGCGGCGCCGCGGCCGTTGCCGGCGGCACGGGCTCGCAGATCCTCTCGCCGGGAACGACCCTCGTCGCAAGCGGTACCTATTCGAACCCGTCGATCACAACGCAAGGTGCGATCGCTTACGACTCTTTCGATCAGTTCAACACCACGCGCGATCAATCGTGCGATCGCAACAGCTGGGACGCGTCGCACTCATTCGCGGTGCAATCCCCGTCGTGCCTACGAACGCGAATCTCCGCTTCACGTCCTCCGCAACCACGTTTTGAAGTGAGCGCGCCGCACGCGACGCATCTCTCCTTTGCGACGCAACAGGCGCAAATCCAACACATCGTCAGCAGCAAACCAGCCGTCGCGCCGCCACCGCGGCCGGTTTCGGTCGTGCACCCCGTGTATCACCGCGTTGCTCATCCGATCGTCCAGCCGCTCACGATCGTAAAACCGGCGCCTAAAGCGGCACCGGTAAAGTTGCCGGAGCACGCGACAACGCCGCATCCCGAATTGCCCGTGACACACGCAACCGCTCCCATAACGCTTGTGTCGACGCCACGCCCGGTATCGCGAACTGCGCCGCCGGTTGAACGTGCCATTGCCCCACGACCGGTAGTGAAACAAGACCAGGCGACTGCGAAACCGGATGTGACGCATACCGCGGCGCCAAAGGCCGATCGTTCCACGCATCCCTCCCCGGAACCGACGAAACGCCCGCGGCGCTAGCAACGAGTTAGCGCGCGCAGTGGTTCGCGCGCGCTAAGAGCATCTTGCGATCGCTCGCACTTTGAGCTAGCGTTGCGGCGCGTTCGAACTCCACACGGGCTTCGTCGAAACGTTGCAGCTTTAGCAAGAGGTCGCCGCGCACGCTTGGTAAGAGATGGTACGACTGTAGCGCCTTCGCATCGACCAACGCATCGACCAGCTCGAGGCCCGCTTCCGGGCCGAATGCCATCCCGATCGCGACCGCTCGGTTCAACTCCACGACCGGCGAAGCCGTGATTTGCGCGAGCGCGTCGTAAAGGGCCGCGATGCGCGCCCAGTCGCTCTCCTCTGCGGTTCGGGCGCGCGCATGGGTTGCGGCGATTGCTGCCTGAAGGGCGTATGGGCCGAGCGTACCACCGAGCCGCGTCGCGCGTTCAAGTGCCGCCAAGCCGCGCGTAATGAAGAGCTGATTCCATTGAGAACGGTCTTGATCGAGCAGCAAAATCTGCTCGCCTGAAGAGTCGACGCGCGCGTTCGCGCGCGATGCCTGAAGCTCCATGAGTGCTACCAAGCCGTGTACCTCGGGCTCCAGCGGCGCCAGCTCCGCAAGCACCCGGCCTAGGCGAAGAGCGTCTTCGCACAATGCCGGTCGTATGACATCGTCGCCCGCCGTTGCGCAGTATCCCTCGTTAAAAATGAGGTAGATGACCTCGAGCACCGACGAAAGCCGAGCGGCGCGTTCCTCGCCGGCTGGGACTTCGAACGGCACGCGCGCCTCCGAAATCGTACGCTTGGCTCGCACGATCCGTTGTGCGATCGTGGGTTCCGAAACCAAAAAAGCGCGCGCGATTTCCGAAGTTGTCAGACCGCCGAGGAGCCGAAGCGTTAACGCCGCGCGAGCTTCCCGCGATAGAACCGGGTGACATGCGACGAACATGAGACGCAGGAGATCGTCACCGATCGAATCATCGGAAACCGCGAGCTCCATATCGGCTTCTTCGGCGACGCGGATCTCGCGGCCGATGAGGTCGAGCTTACGCTCGAATGTTTTTTCCCGTCGAAACCGGTCGACCGCGCGACGCTTCGCAATCGCCATCAACCATGCTCCGGGGTTGCGGGGAAGCCCGGCTTCCGGCCACTGCTCGACCGCTGCCAAGAACGCCTCTTGCGCAAGCTCTTCGGCAAGATCGATGTCGCGAACCATCCGCGCCAGTCCGGCAATTAACCTCGGCGCCTCGATGCGCCAAATTGCATCGATGTCGCGGTTCGTTTCCACTCAGTCGTCGGTAAAGGGCGTCGGCGAGACCTCGTGGATTTCCGAGAACTCGTCACCCCCGATCTCCAAAAAGCGGCGGGTCCACGACAGAGCTTCGTCTTTGGAGCTCACTTCCAACACCGCAAAGCCGCCGACGAGCTCCTTCGTTTCCGTAAACGGGCCGTCGGTGACCGCTACGTTGTTGCCGTTGCGCCGCACGCGCATGCTCGCTCCGGCCGGCACCACCCCGCCCGTATCGACCAGGACGCCTTTTCCCCGCATTTCGTGGATGAGCTTCCGCATTTCGGCGATTGTGTTTTCATCCGGAACCTCTGCAAATTGTCGCGCAGCGCTTTTGAAGATCGTGATGAATTTCATTTTGCGCTCTGCGCGCGTTGACGCGCCTGTTGCTCGCGCAAATCCGGGGTAAATTCGCGGCCGAAATCCTCAGCTTCGAACACCGGTCGGATTTCGATTTCGCCTTCTTGGAACGGTGCCCGAGAAAACCACTCGACGGCTTCTTCCTTCGATTTGGCTTGCACCAGCCAGAAGCCGGCGAGCAACTCTTTGGTTTCGGCGAACGGACCGTCGGTGACGACGGGACCGGTACGACCCGAGAACTTGATCCGGGCCCCTTTTGAAGTCGCTTGCAGGCCTTCGGCCGCAAGCAAGATTCCGGCTTTGACGAGTTGCTCGTTGAACTCGCCCATCTCGCTTAGTTGGGCCTCGGTCGGCAGTATGCCGGCTTCGGAGTCCGCGTTGGCCTTGACCAGAACCATAAATCTCATCGTTGTTCTCCTCGCGTGGATTTCGCGTTTCTGACTACACGTCGAACGAACTCCCCCGAAATCGACAGAACTCGCCGGTCGCTTTTTATATTTTTGTCGCGCGTGTCATCAGGTAGTCTTGAGAAACCAAGTCTCCATAATTGTTAGGTACATAAATATCCGAGTGCGAGGGCCGTTTGTGCCCACGACGGGAGTTCCGTCGAGGCACTGGGACGCACTCGCCGTCGCGGCTGCCGTCGAACAAGATCCAACGGTCTCAAAAGTAGACAATCGCCCGATAGTCGCAAAAGCCCAGCTTGCCGTAGAGGCCTCTCCAAACCCGTGGCGTAATTTTTCACCCGGTTAATCTCCGTCGGGGCTCTTTTGAGCTACCGGGTGGCTCCGCTGACCTGCTGTGAGAGTTCGGTGAGAGCGCGAATGTAGCATTTGCCCATAACTCGGCGCGGTTGCTGTTTGCAAGCGCGTACTTCTAGAGAGGTCTTAGGTTCCTATGAATCCTCATTTACGACGTGCCGCGGCCGGGGCCGCCGCCCTTTCGACGGCTCTCGCTTTAGCGGCTTGCGGCGGCGGGTCGACCGTTCCGCCGGCAATGCAGTCAGCGCCGTCGCCGATACAGCAGCAGTCATCTTCGCTGCAATCGCCGATGATGGACGATCAGCCGGCTCGGCCGATGTTCACCGTGATCCGCTATAACGGGCCGATGCTGCTCCCGGCCACGGGCGGCTTGCCTTCGTGGACTGGCTCCTTCACGCATACCGGTACAAAGTACACCTATACGATGGTCGGCGCCAACCCGGCGATGAGCAACGTCGCGACCACCGTTCCCGTTACCGTCATTCCGTTGAAGTTTACGATCGGGACCACGTCGTTTTCACCGGAGAAGAAACTTCCAAACGGCAACACCATCATTCAGAACGTCATTGCTTCGCCTATTTTCCAGAGCAGCGTCGACTTCAAGCAAGGCGGAACCGACCTGGGCAAGACGCAATACGAAGACGCTTTCCAGCGCGGGAATTTCTGGAAGTCGGTTAAGACAAAGACCGGCTACCACCTGATGCTCAAACCCACGATTGCAGCGGTCCAAACGCTCAAGCCCCCAGCGGCTTCCGGTAAAATCGGGACGGAGTTCGGCGTCAAAGTCGGCCTCATCGATATCCAGTACGTGGACGGCCAACTCAATAGCTTGATCGCCAAGCTCAAAATACCGGCCGGAACGCTTCCCCTATTCATTGCCGGCGACGTATATGAAACCCAGGGCGGCTGCTGTATCGGCGGATACCACAGTTTTAACGGCACCAACACCTACTCGCTGGCTGATTACATCGACAAGGCCGGCGCTTTCTCCCAAGACGTCTCGGCCCTTTCCCACGAACTCGGAGAATGGGTGGACGATCCGTTCACCAACAATAACGTTGCCTGCGGCATCCTAGAAGTCGGTGACCCGCTCGAAGGTGAAAAGAACTACGGCGGATACCCGTACCCGACAAACGGATTCACGTACAACCTGCAAGACCTCGTCTTCCTTCCGTACTTCGGTGCTCCGGCCAACACGTCCGTGAACAACTGGTCGACGTTCCAAGGTACAAAACTCAGCTTCTGCCAGAACGGCGGCTAGCGCTAACCTCCAATCCTCCTCATGCAAAAGACGCGAA
>JBDTFK010000088.1:0-2869 GCA_039937995.1 Vulcanimicrobiaceae bacterium
GCTTTCCCCAACCATTCGTGAAGCCCGTGCGCACCGGGGAACCGACGAGCCGGGCGAGTTCGTAACCCCCGGCATCTTCCGTGGCGACGAGCGTGTGCGAGTACCGGTTCGCGCGGATTTGCCGGGCGAATGTCTCGATTGCGTGCCGATCCTTGCTTGCGGAGCGAAGCGCGAACGGCGCCGCGAACCGATTGCGCGAAGCGCGCTTGGAGAGCGCATCGAAGTTAGCGTGGCTCAGGACGAGATCGACGGGAATGCCCGCAGAGCTTAAGGCCGCGACAAGCGGCGTCGTCGCGAGTGCATCGCCGATTGCGTCCAGGCGGACCAGCAGCACGGATGGTGAAAAAGAGTCGTCGATGGTTGCTCGTGAAGACATCGTTACCTTCGAGGAACTAAGCGGGTACCGCGTCGTGCGCCGCTTCGGTTACGTATCGGGCATCGCATCTCGGCCGCGCAATCGCTTCCGTTCGACTTTTCGCAGCCTCGGCATGCTCATCGGCGTTTCGCCGGGTGAGTTTCTGAGCGACGCGGAGCATTTGCGGTCCCAAGCGCTGGAGGGCCTTCACAAACGTGCCGATACATGCGGGGCGAACGCCGTAATCGGCTTGAGCTTCCATGTCTCCGAAGGAGCGGACGGTTCGTGCAAGGTTGTGGCGTTCGGCGAAGCGGTGCTCGTAACTCCGGACACCGGCGTTTGACGGGGCTTGAGGAGCGTGCCCGGCGCGAGCGATTGCTGCTGCACGCGGCCGGCAGTGCGGCGGCTTGCAGGCAGTGCGCGATCGGATCGGAGCGTCGCAACAATGTCTACGGCGAAGGTGACCCTTGCGCGAAGCTCATGGTCGTCGGCGAAGGTCCGGGGGAGACGGAAGACTTGCTGGGGCGCCCGTTCGTCGGCCGCGCCGGACAACTGCTGGAAAAAATGCTCGGCGCGATCGATCTGGCGCGCGAAGACGTGTACATCTGCAACACGGTGAAATGTCGCCCAACGTCGCCCGGCCCCCGCGGACCGAAGAACCGGGCGCCCGATCCGGCTGAAATGGCGAACTGTCGACCGTATCTGGACGAGCAGATCGATATCATCGCGCCCGTGGCTGTCCTGGCGCTTGGCGCGGCTGCCGCGAAATCGTTCCTCGGCAAAGATTTCCAGATTAGCAAGGGTCGCGGAATTTGGTATGAGGCGCCGGGTGGAACGCCGCTGATGGTCAGTTTTCATCCCGCGTACGTGCTGCGGCAGACCGGCGGCGAACTCACGGCGGTCAAGCGCCTGATTTGGAACGACCTCAAAGCCGTGCGTGATAAGCTCGAAGCGGCCGGAAACGTGGTCGCCGAGCCGAAGCAGGCGGCGCTCTTCGGCGAGGGCGACTGAAAGTGGGACTTTCGTCGTTAGAGGCCATGCTACAATGAGCCGCCATGACACGCGACCCTCAGCACATTTGGTTTGACGACGTAGCTCGCCGCACCGGGTTTTCCGGTGTCGACGACTTTGTGCGCGCCTTCGAGTTGAAGCCGTTCCGGCTAAAGCAAATTTACCGGGCGGCGGCTAAGGAACTGCTCGCCGGACCCGGTGACGTTACCACGCTTCCGAAGGATCTTCGCGCGGCGCTTGCGGCGGCTAACTTTACGTTCTTGTCGATCGAACCGGTCGTGATTCAGCGTTCCGGCGACGCGCAAACGACCAAAGGCCTCTTCAAACTGGGCGACGGCAGCGAAGTCGAAGCCGTCTTGATGGAACACTACGGCGATCGCACGACCGTGTGCATCTCATCGCAGGCAGGCTGCGCGTTCGCCTGCGCTTTTTGCTCGACGGGGCAGGCGGGGTTCACCCGCAATCTGACATCGGCGGAAATTTTCGATCAAGCAGTGTTTTTCGCCCGCGAACTCGCGTTGCGCGGGAAGAAAATTACGAACGTCGTGTTCATGGGCATGGGCGAACCGTTTCACAACTACGAAGCGGTCATGGGCGCCGTTGCGTTGCTGCACGACCCTTACGGTTTGGGGCTCGGGCATCGCCATATCACGATTTCTACCGTTGGGCTCGTAGACAAGATCGACCGCTTCGCCGACGAAGGATTGCAGGTAAATCTAGCGATTTCGTTGCACGCGCCGAGCGATCGCGTTCGCAATTCCATCATGCCCGTGAACCGGAAGTTCGACACGCAGGAATTGATGGCGGCGTGCGACCGCTACGTTCAAAAAACGAACCGCAAGGTGTTCTTTGAGTATGTGATGCTGGCCGACGTTAACGATACGGATATTTGCGCCGGGGAACTCGCGCAGCTCATGCGCGGCCATTTGTACCATGTGAACCTGATACCGTACAACTCGACACCCGACGCGCCGTTCGCGGGAACGCCGGACGACCGTATCTGGAAATTCGCCGCAATTTTGGACGCGGCAAAAGTGCCGACGACAGTACGAAAGAACATGGGCCGCGATATTTCCGCTGCGTGCGGACAGCTCCGCGCAGAAACGCAGCCAAAGGCGCACACCGTCGCATCGGTCAGAACGTAGATATACCAACGAGCTGAAACATCGAACGGGACCGAGCGTATAACGGACGCAGGCCTCGGATTTCGGCCATTCGCTACAATTAGGGAGTTCTATGGAGCTACTAAGGAAGAACGCGAGAATCGCCGGTTTTTTTTACATTGGGGTAATCCTGATCGCGCCGATTCGGCTGATTTTCATACCCAACGCGTTGTTCTCCACGGGAAATGCGGAAACATTACGCAACATCGCGACGCACGCAGCATTGTTTCGATTCGGAATTTTTGCGGATCTATGGACGGCGGTGCTCAATGTTTGCCTGGTGCTCGCGCTCTATCGGCTACTCAATGGTGTAAACCGTAACTTGGCGGCTTTGATGGTG
>JBDTFK010000089.1:0-6383 GCA_039937995.1 Vulcanimicrobiaceae bacterium
ATGCGCTTATCAACCCAGGACGGTTCAATCCACATCACGACGAACGGAGCTATTTAGAACATGAATGAAGACATTGTGCCCCTTTTTGCGATATTTTTTCTCTTCGGCGCACCGGTCACCGCGTGGATCATCTCGCGCGTGCTCGCTCATCAAGAGCGCATGGAAATGATCCGCCAGGGGTTCGTGCCGCCCACCGATCCGCGCTTGATGCGACGCGCGGCGAAAATGGGTTGGCAGGCCGGCCCCGTGCCGCCCGGGATGCCGAATGCCGGCGGTCCTATGCCGAACGTACCACCGCCCGGCGCCGGATATCTCGAACCGAATTACTACGCTCAGGCGCAGATGCGCAAAGGCATCTCGGTCTCCGCAGTCGGGCTTGCACTGCTCATCGGACTGTCGTTTATCGGGGCGCATGGCGACGGAACGTTTACATTCGGACCGTGGCTGCTCGGTGGACTGATTCCGCTCTTTGTCGGAATAGCCCAAGTCATCAATGCAACCCTCAACGGAGCGCAGTTACCGGGGTTGGGTTCGCACGCCTCGAGCGCGCCCGGGCCCACCGCATATGGTTCGCGGCCGCAGACCGGGCAGACGCCGCCACCGCCGCAACCGCCCTCGGCACCGTACGCAGGCTGGCGTCCGGGCCCAACGCCGGAAATTGAAAAACCCGCATCCCCGCCGGATTTCCGCTAAGCATCGCCCCGTTCGTCAGACGCTACACAACAACATCGCCGGTTCGTTTGAACCGGCGATGTTGCTTTGTTACTCTGGGGTGAGTTCGGAGGGTGAACTAACGAGTATTACGTTTGTCGGAGGTGCTATCTACAGGTAACGAGCGCCATCGCCCAACCTGCCGTCGTTCGCGTACGAACGAGGTAGCCGTCCGCAGTCCGGTCATAAACCTGATACCCCGCGCGAAGCGCGTCGGCTAACGAGTGAAAAACCATGAGACCTGCCATCTGCGGACCCTCCTTTCTGACGTTTTTTACGTCTCTGTTTCTATATAACGGCTTTTGTCGCAAAAAGGTTCAGTACCTAGGCCCGGAGATTTTTTAAATTTTGGCGAAAACCACCACGCTCATGCTTGCGACTCCGTCTTCGCCCGCCGTACACTCCGCGATTGTCACCGATCGTAAAGAAATAGCGCCTGGAATTGTATGTATTGGGTTCGACGCTCCGGCGCTCGTTGCCGTGACGAAACCGGGTCAATTCCTGATGGCCGTTCCGCCGAACGGTGAAGCTGCTGCAACCGCTTTAGGTATCTACGAAGCGCAGGGACGCCGCGCAAGCATTCTCTTCTTTGTCGTCGGCCCGCGCACGCAAGAACTTGCCGCGTTGCGTGAAGGCGATCACATCGATGTCGTTGGGCCGCTCGGCAACGGATTTACCATTCCGGGCGAAGCGAAAGATATTGCAATCGTTGCGGGCGGCGTCGGCATCGCCTCGGTGCTTTTGCCGGCCCAAGTTGCGCTGCGCGCGGGAGCGCGCGTCCGGTTGCTCTACGGCGCGCGCTCGCAAGCGTTGCTCGTCGAACGCGAACGGTTTGCGCGTGAAGGGTGCGAAGTGCTCGTTTCGACCGACGACGGAAGCGCGGGACATCATGGTTATGCTACCGGCCTGCTCTCGCAACTTCCCGACGCGCCGCAGCTCGTTCTCGCCTGCGGGCCGTCGCCGATGCTTCGCGCGGTCGCCCGTATTGCCGGAGAGAAAAACATTCCGGCGCAGCTTTCGCTGGAAGAAACCTTTGCGTGCGGCGTCGGCGGTTGTTGGGGATGCGTCGTTCCCTTGGTCAGATCGAGCGCGCAAGCACCGGGCTTTCCTCCGGCGGACCAGAACGGAAGCGACGTCGTCTACGCACGCATATGCAAAGAAGGGCCGGTTTTTTGGGCACACGAGCTTCGGTGGTAGGATAACGCAATGCTTGACGTTCGCGCCGTCGATCTCTCGACTCGCATCGGAAAACTCCAACTTGCGTTCCCGACGTTGATGGGAAGCGGTTGTTACGGCTCCGGCGAAGAGTTCGCGCCGTTTGTCGACCTGCGAAATCTCGGTGCCGTCGTTCTCAAGAGTGTGACCCGGGCGCCTCGTTTGGGGAACCCCACACCGCGCCTCGTCCATACCCCGGCCGGCATGCTCAATGCAATCGGCTTGCAGAACCCCGGCATCGATTGGTATCTCGAACACGACGTTGCAAAGTTTGCCGCGCGCCCATGTGCCATCGTCGGCAGCGTTGCCGGTTTTTCGGTCGACGACTACGCCGTGGTATGCGAGCGCCTTGCCGCGCGCGACGAGATCAAGGCGATCGAGCTCAACATATCGTGCCCGAATGTCGGCAACGAAGGCGAAACGTTTGCGTGCGACCCGAACCTCACCTCAAAGGTGGTTCGCGCCGCCCGCGCGACAACGGACAAGACGCTCATCGTCAAACTCTCTCCAAACGTGACCGACATTGCCGCTATCGCGCGCGAAGCCGAATCGGCGGGTGCTGATGGGCTCGCGGTCGTCAATACCGTGCGAGGCATGGCGATCGACGTCGAAAAGTTGCGGCCTCGCCTTGGAAACGTCACCGGCGGTCTCTCGGGACCCGCGATCCGCCCGATTGCCGTGCTTGCGGTCTACGAAGTTGCGCGCGCGGTGAAGATTCCAATCATCGGGCAAGGCGGTATCGAAACGGTGAACGACGCACTCGAGTTCCTTCTCGCAGGCGCTAGCGCGATCTCGATCGGCACGGCAAATTTCACCGATCCGCGGATCCCGGAAAATATCGTCGAAGGGTTGCGCGCGTATATGGCGTCGCGCAACCTGCGAAGCCTGGATCAGATCGTCGGAAAAGCAAACGTCGGGTTTTCAAACGCGCATCAATACGAGGGAGATGAAGGTTGAGCCGGCTCATTGTTGCTCTTGACGTACAAGGCGCGGACGAAGCCGAACGCCTTATCGACGAGCTTTACGAACTCGACGTGATTTTTAAGATTGGAATGGAATCGCTCTTCGGATACCCCGAGCGCATTCTTTCGTATTGCGAATCCCGCGACGTGCGATTTTTTGTGGACGCAAAACTGCACGATATACCGCGTACCGTTAGCGCGGCGATCCGGCAATTGGTGCGGCCCGGCGCCCACATCATCAACGTTCATGCCTTGGGCGGCGCCGAGATGATGCGCGTAGCGGTCGAAAGCGCGCACGAGCGCGCAAGCGAACTTGGGTTGAGCCCGCCGCACATTTTCGCAGTGACGATCCTTACGAGCCACGGAGCCGAAGATCTCGGCGAACTCGGCCTTGTCGGCGGTCCCGGTCAAAACGCGACGCGTCTGGCGGCGCTTGCGCGCGATGCCGGTTGCTCCGGTGTCGTTTGCAGCGCGCACGAGGTGGCCGATCTGAAGGCGTTTTTCGGCGCGGACTTTCTCACGTTAACGCCGGGAATTCGCCCGAGCGGCGTTTCGCACGGCGACCAGAAGCGCGTAATGACCCCGGCGATGGCCGTTGCGGCGGGATCCGACTATCTCGTTGTGGGGCGCGCGATTACGCAAGCCGATAAGCCGCTCGAGGCGGCCAAAGCGGTTTTGAGTGAAATGGCATGATCGATCTACGCGCATCGCTGCAAGAGCGCGCCGCGCTGCTGCACGGGCACTTTCGCCTGAGTTCCGGGCGCCACAGCGACCGCTTCATTCAAAAGTTCCGCATTCTCGAGAGCCCGCCGCTCGTTGAAGCCGTCGCCGTGCAAATCGCGGACGCGTTTCGCGCTTCGGGCGTAACGGTCGTCGTCAGCGCTGCCGTCGGAGGAATCGTGCTCGGCTACGAAGTCGCGCGCCAACTTGGGACGAACGCGATCTTCGTTGAGAAAGATGCCGGCGTGGCCACGCTTCGACGCAGTTTTATTTTAACGCCCGAGGACCGCGCGCTTGTCGTCGAGGACGTCGTGACGACGGGAATGTCCGTGCGTGAAGTGCTGGACGTCGTGCGCTCTCACGGCGCGACACCGGTAGGCGTGGGCGTTATCGTTGAACGCGGTGAGGTCGACTTCGGCGTTCGTACGCACGCCCTTTTGAAGCTCCCGATCGATTCGTACGACCCGCAAGCGTGTCCGCAGTGCGAGCAGGGAGAACCGCTGACCGATCCGGGCTCTCGCCGCCGTTTAAGTCCGTGAAAATCGAAATTCGCCGCGCCGTGCCGAGAGATCGCGCGTTTGTCCGCGATCTGGGCGAGAGAACGGCGATGGACAGCGTGTCCGCGACGCGGCAAGCCGATGCGGTTGCCGTCCGGGAGAACTACGAACGCCTGCTGGACATCGTGTTCTCGCAATCGCACGTGGCGCTGATTGCCGACGTTGAAGGCGGCCCGGCGGGGTTTTTTCTGATGCTGGACCAGATGCCGGACGAGGTGACGGGCGAGGCGCAGGGCTTCATCGCCTACATGGCCGTGGAACCGGGGCATCGCGATGCGGGCGTTGGAACGGCTTTGCTGGAACGGGGCGAGGATGAGGCTCGCACGCGTGGTCTGCCGTATATGGCGCTGATGGTCACCGAGGACAACGCTGCGGCGCGAGCGCTATACGCACGCGCGGGATTTCTAACGGAGCGCCGGCTGCTTTGCAAAATGCTGTAAGCAGGCGCGGCTGGCGCCGCATTTTGCTAACCTGCGCCGTGATTGCCGTCCTCATTTGCGCCTGGATATTCATCGAGCACATCCCACGCACCATCTCGATTTTCTTGATCGCGGCGTTCATCGCTTTCGGCGTACAACCGGTCGCGCGGAACTTGGAGAACCGGGGGATATCCAAACCGCTCGCCATCGCAATCGTCTTTGCCGTGCTGCTGATTCTGATCGCGGTCGGCCTCGTCGTCATCGTTCCGTTGACCATCGGGCAAATGCAAGTGCTCGTCACCAATATTCCCAACTACGTCGCAACCGTGCAGACGTGGCTCAGCGGTATGGAAGGGTGGATGCAAAGCCACATTCCCGGGGTGCGTATACCGGAAAATACCTTCGATATCGGCCGGCTTAGTTCGACCAGCTTGAGCGGGCTTGCCACGGGAACGCTGACTTCGCTCGGCGCGATCCTGCTCGGTACCGCCACGGCGTTTTTCGTCGCGTTTTCGGCAATCGTGCTCTCATTTTTCTTCTTGCTCAACGACTCGCAAATCTCCGAAGGGTTCGCGGCGATGTTTCCGGCCGAGCGCCGCGAAACGGCGCGAAAATTGGCAAGCGAAATTACCGCGACGTTCGGAGGATACATCTCCGGGCAGGTCATCGTGAGCGCGATTACCGGTATCGTCGTCGCGCTTCTTTCGGCCTTTCTCGGTTTTAAATTCTCGCTGATACTCGGCATCATTACGGCCGTCGCCTATTCCGTTCCGGTTATCGGAATGCTCATCGCGCAAGCGATTGCAATCGTGTTATGCGCGCCGCAAGGCGGCTGGATGATCGTGTGGATTCAGGTCATCATGTTTGCGATGGCGCGCATTAGCGACAACGTTTTGGTTCCCAAAATCATGGGCTCTTCGGTCGGCGTTTCGCCGATCGGCGTCATGTTTGCCGTATTTGCCGGTGGCGAACTCTTTGGAATCCCCGGCCTTTTGCTCGGGATTCCGGCGGCGGCCCTCATAAAAATTCTTTGGCGCTACTTTGTGGCGCCGTGGCTACACGCAAAACTCGACGAGAGCTAAGCCCGCGACCGGGCGTTATTTTGCGATCCGGCCGTCCTTGAGGGCGGCGGGTTCGAACGGGGAATACGATCGAGCGGTCGGGTTCGAAATGCGGGCTTTGCTGTAGGGTTTCCATTGCGCAAGCGCCGCTCCGTCGGGTTCCCGAGTGGATCGGTGGCCGAATAATACCACTGCCCGTTTAGACCTGCCTGTGATCTAAGCCCCGAAGCACTGATTGTTGGAAGCGCGGCGCAATCTGACTGATAACCGTAGTTCGGATCAAGTGCGTAATGCGTTTCAAAAAGGCTCCAACCTCCGCCCTTTGTGTAAGCCGGTCCGGCATTTTGGTTCTGTCCCGTGGGTGACTGATCCGTACCGGCCGACTGATAGATGTCGATCCAGGTATGTCCCATCTGAGGTCGGTCGAGTCTGCGTATTTCACATGGACTCGGGCGCTGAAACGCCGATTAACTCGAGAACTTCCGCCAGTACCGTCTTCGTCGTGATGCACAAGCCGAGGCGCGCCAGGCGCACTTCGCGATCTTCGACCAAGATTTTGCACTCTTCGTAAAACTGGTGGAAATCCGCGGCGATATCGCGCGCGTATTTGGCTAACCGGTGCGGAGCAAGGTGCTTCGCGACGCCGCGAACGACGCGAGGCAGTTCCGCAAGGCGGCGGGCGAGCGCGAGTTCCGCGCCGTGCTGCAAAGCGGCAAGCGACGCCCCGGTGAGGGCGGC
>JBDTFK010000090.1:0-5137 GCA_039937995.1 Vulcanimicrobiaceae bacterium
ACCGGAATCGGGCTTCCGCAATCCATCGAGGAGGCGCACTATGGTCGACTTACCGGCGCCGGAAAGGCCGATGATGCATGTAATCGCACCTTCGGCGATATCCAGGCTGCAGTTCTTGAGGACGACCTTTTCGCCGTAGTAGAGAGAGACGTCGTCAAGGTGGGCAATAACTCCGGGCATTAGTTCGAACCGAAGAGTACGAACGACAAAATAAAATTCGAAATAAAAATGGAGATGATCGAGATAACGACCGCACCGGTTGTGGCCTTGCCGACGCCGGCGGCGCCACCGCGCGTGGAAAGCCCCTGGTAGGCGCCGACAAGCGAGATGATCAGCGCGAACACGACGGCCTTCACCAATCCCTTGAGCAGATCCTCAAAGCCAACCGATTGACGCGCAGAGGCGATGAACGTGTCCGGAGAAATGTGCGCGTAGGTTTGGGCGATCCACATCCCGCCTACGATCGAAACGACGTCGGCAAAAATCGTGAGCAGCGGTAACATGACGAGCATCGCGAGCACGCGCGGCACGACGAGGAAGCGCACGGGCTCAAGACCCATCGAAGTCAGCGCTTCGATCTGCTCGGTGACGACCATCGAGCCCAGTTCGGCGGCAATCGCCGATCCCACGCGGCCGGCGACGACAACCGCGGTGAGCATTGGGCCGAGTTCGCGAACCGACGCGAAGGCGACCGCGCCGCCGACGAGGCTTCCTACCCCGAATTGCACGGCCTGCACGGCGGACTCGAGGGAAATGACCATGCCGGTAAAGAGCGACGTCAAGAGCACGATCGACGTCGACCCAACGCCGAGTACGTAGCATTGTTCGATCGTTTCGACAAACCGTATGCGCATACGCGCAAGAAACGACGAGGACTCGCCCGCGAGCAGGGTAATGCCGCCGGCGTACTCGAGGAATCCGAGGGTAGCGCGGCCGAAGCGATCGAGCATCTTCAAGGCGTGGTATCTCCGAGCGCGAGCACGTCATGCAAGACCGATTGCGTTGCTTCGATGCGTTTGACGGCTACGCCGCGTTCCGCGCTCAGATTGAAATGCACCTGGTTGACGTGCTCGAGACGGCGGTCGATGTCGCGCAAATGTGCGCGCGCTTCCTTCGCAAAGTCGTTGAAATACGTTCGCACGGCCCGAATATAGCGGGCTTCTCCAGCGGCATCAACGGCGCCGACGCGCACCATGTCCTGCGCTTTTTGCTGCGCGTTCTTCATCGCCCGGTCTGTGATGTGAAACTGCCCGACGCGTTCCACGAGCCGCGCGAACGCGTCATCCGGCACGCGCTGCCACCGCAACGCCGGCGCCCGTGAGCGCCTCGTTCTGCCGTTCGAACAGGCGGCGGATCCCGTTTTCGGCAAGCGCCAGAAGCCGATCCAGCTCCGTGCGGTCGAACGGGGCTGCTTCCGCCGTGCCCTGAAGTTCGACGTACCGGCCCGCATCCGTCATGAAAACATTCATGTCGGTATGCGCTGTGCTGTCTTCGTCGTACGCCAGATCGAGAAGCGGAAGGCCTTGCACGATGCCGACGCTCGTCGCGGCAACCATGCCGGTGAGCGGCCACTTTGCGGGTCCGTCGAAGTTGCCGGTTTTAGAAAGCGCGAGCGCCAACGCAACATATGCGCCCGTAACGGAGGCGGTTCGCGTACCCCCATCGGCTTGCAACACGTCGCAATCGATCCATACGGTACGTTCGCCGAGTTTCGCCATGTCCGTAACTGCCCGGAGCGCCCGCCCGATAATCCGTTGAATCTCATGCGTCCGGCCGCCGATGCGGCCCTTCGACGCCTCGCGCTGCGTGCGTTCCTGGGTCGCTCTGGGCAGCATTGCGTACTCAGCCGTCACCCATCCAACCCCGCGCCCCTTCATCCATCGCGGCACGCTTTCGTCGATGGACGCCGCGCATAGCACTCGCGTATTGCCGACGCTGATCAGCGCGCTTCCTTCGGCGTACTTCATAAAGCCCGGCTCGATCGCAATGGGGCGGAGTTCATCGGGCCGGCGCCCGTCGCTACGAATCATGTCGTTGCCATTTAGGCGCGCGGGCGCGATTTCTTGCTCCGGCACGTAATCGGAGCACGAAGGCACCTATTCGACGGTGACGGTTTTAGCGAGGTTGCGCGGCTGGTCGACGTCTTTTCCTTCGATGTCTGCGATGTGGTACGCGAGCAATTGCAGCGGGATGACGTTGACTATCGGGGACAGCAACTCACTGACTTTCGGAACCCAGAAAACGTAGTCGGCAACGTCGGCGGCTTCTTCGTCACCGTGATTTGCCACGACGATAATCGGCGCCTCGCGCGCCTTCGATTCCATAAGGTTTGAGAGAATCTTCTCGCGTACGCGGCCGTCGGTCATCACCCCGATTACCGGCGTTTCCGTATCGAGCAGCGCGATCGGTCCGTGCTTCATCTCGCCCGCCGCGTAGCCCTCGGCGTGAATGTAGCTGATCTCTTTGAGCTTAAGCGCGCCTTCGAGTGCGGTTGGAAAATTGATGTAGCGGCCGATGAAAAGGCAGCTCTTCACCTTGCGCATCTTGCGCGCGACATCGCGAATGTAGTCCGATGTGTTGAGCACGACGTCGACGGATGCGGGCAGTAATTTGGTGTTTTCGCCAATTTCCTTTAGAATCGCGCGATCGACGGAGCCGCGCAATTTTGCGAGGTAAAGCGCAAAGAGCGTCATCGCGGTGACTTGCGAGACGTAAGTCTTCGTAGCGGCGACGCCGATCTCGGGCCCTCCGCGGGTATACAGCGTCCCGTCCGCGATTCGCGTTAGGTGCGAGCCGAGAACGTTGCAAATTCCAAGGATCGTCGTGCCTGAGTTTTGCGCAATGCGGATCGCTTCGATCGTGTCGGCCGTCTCGCCGGATTGCGACATCGCGATAACGAGCGAGGTTGGGTCGATGACCGGATCGCCGTAACGAAATTCGCTCGCGAGTTCCATTTCGACCGGCAATTTCACGAGCGAGCGAAGCAGATACATGCCTACCATCCCGGCATGGTAGGCCGTGCCGCAGCCGGTGATCGCAATTTTCGATACGTTCGCGAGCTTCGCATCGGAAACGTCGCCGATCTCCCCGCCAAGATGCACCATACCGTCTTCGCCGATGCGTCCGGCCAGCGTTTCTTTGATGACGTTCGGCTGCTCGAAGATTTCCTTGAGCATGAAGTGTTTGTAGCCGCTCTTTTCAGCCGACGTCGCATCCCACGTCACGGTCGTAACCTCGCGTTGCACCGGCGTCCCATCGTAGCGGGTGAGCGAGTATCCATCGCGTCCGACGACGACCATCTCACCTTCTTGCAAGATAATCTCTTTGCGCGTATACGGTAGGATTGCGGGCGTATCCGAAGCGACGTACATTTCGCCCTCGCCGATGCCGACGACAAGCGGGCTCGCGCCGTTGCGGGCAAAGATCAACTGGTCCGGATTGTCGCTGGAAATGACGCCTAACGCATAGGCACCGACGACGTCGGCGAGGGTTTTACGTACCGCGATCACCAGATCGCCGTCGTAGTGCATCTCGATGAGATGCGCGAGCACCTCCGTGTCGGTTTCGCTCTTGAAAATGTGCCCGAGCGCGATCAGGCGCGCGCGTAGCGGCCCGTAGTTTTCGATGATGCCGTTGTGAACGACGGCGATGTTCCCGGTGCAATCCAAGTGCGGATGCGCGTTGGCGTCGTTCGGGCGCCCGTGCGTCGCCCAGCGCGTGTGGCCGAGGCCCACCTTTCCGGCAATTGCGTGGCCGTTTTGGAGACGCTCGGCAAGGCGCGCGAGCTTGCCTTCGGCTTTGGTTCCCGTAAGCGCCCCGCTCGCATCGATGACCGCAATGCCGGCGCTGTCGTATCCCCGGTACTCTAGTCGCGAGAGCGAATCGAGGATAATCGGAACGCTATTGCGTTCCCCAATATAGCCGACGATTCCGCACATGGTATTTAGGTTCTCCCGTTGAGCATCGTAAACTTGAGCGGCGCTTGGTGCAGCGGGCTACTTTATACCCTCCTTCGTGCGGTGGTACTCGATCAAACCTTCGGCAATCTCGTCGAGCGCAATCGACACCGGTTTGTTCGAGTTGGGGTCGTCTTTGCCCACGAGCGGTTCGCTTGCGAAATATTCGCGGCGATCCGAAGGCGGCAACTGTTGCACGCGGATGTAGTTATTGAGTTGGCGCGCGCGTTTGGTCACGATGTTCACGAGGCTGAATTTGGAGTCGGTGTGCTTGAGCAGCGCGTCCAAATCGCCGAATACGGTTTTACTCATGTCGTCCTTTAAAGTGGCGGTGTTACGTCAGTTCGACGTTCTTGAGCGAGTCGTCGGAGTAGCGGTGGATTCTAAAGCGTTCGGCCTGCAAAACGGCCTGCAGGTCGCGAATCGCGTCCTCGGAGCGTCCTTGCTCGTTGATCACGATGTAGTCGAAGTTTCGGATCGACCGCATCTCCTGATGCGCAATCGCGAGCCTTCGGGCGATTTCGTCGTTCGTTTCCGTCCTGCGCGCGAGCAAGCGCTCGCGAAGGTGCGAGAAGCGGTCCGCGACCAAGAAGATCAGCACGGCATCGGGATATGCCGATTTTATGGCGAGCGCGCCGTTGACCTCGGGCTTCATGATCAGGTCGTAGCCCTCGGAGAGCGTTCTCACCACGTAATCGCGCGGTGTCCCGTAAAGGTTGCCGTTATATGCCCTCCATTCGAGAAAGCCGTCCGCGGCCTTCGTCCCCTCGAACGCCTCCCGGGTAAGGAAAAAGTAGTGTTCGCCGTGGCTCTCGCCCGGGCGCGGATCGCGCGTGGTTGCCGATACGGAGTAGCGAACGCGCGGCATCCGTTCCCGCAATGCATCGACCAAGGTGTCTTTGCCGGCCCCCGATGGGCCAGACACGACAAAGAGCAACCCCGGGCCGGTGATCACAACTACTCCCCACGGACGAGCAAAGCAACTTCAGTTCACACAAACCTGGGAGGACACCTCGTTCGCGGCCGATTCCAGGGGCAGGTGCGCCTTCGAAGAGCGGCGACTTCCGGGGAGTACGATGCTAACCGATTGGGTCATGATACGCCGGCTGGCCTTCGAGCTGGAGGCGCGTTTTCGCGGAGCGAAAGTATACGATGTCGGGCTTATGCCCGACGGCCGCAGC
>JBDTFK010000091.1:0-2768 GCA_039937995.1 Vulcanimicrobiaceae bacterium
CGCGTGTTTGCGAAAGCTCGAAGACGATCCCGATGACGAGGCTGCCGGTTACGTTGATGAGCAGTGTGCTCCACGGGAAGCCTGGGCCGAGGCGTTGCGTCATGCCGAGCGTGACGAGGTAACGCAGGAGGCTGCCGATTCCGCCACCCGCCAAGATCGCGAGCAGACCGCGCCAATCGAGTGCGGCGCTCACCGCTTCGGCGACCCTGTCTTATATCGAATGATCTCGACGCTTTCCAGCGTGACCATCCCATCGGTTATATAGCCGTCGAGGATCGGAATGAACGCGGCGATTTTCTCTTGCGTATCGACGATTTCGATCAACACCGGCAAATCGGTAGAGAGATCGAAGACCCGCGCGGCATGCACGACCGAATGTCCGCCAAAACCCTCGATCCCCTTGAAAACGGTCGCCCCGCTCAGGCCTTCGCTGCGCGCGCGTTCCACGATTGCCGTGTACACCGGCTCTCCGCCATGCCTGTCGCTCTCGCCGACGAAGATGCGCAGCAGCTTTCCGGCGCCCTCCAACTTCATTTGCCCGCTTTCATTTTGGCTTCATAGCGCGGTACGTTCACGTTGACGGCGTACCACTGCGACCACGCGATCATGCCGATCATCAGAACAAAGAAGAGCACGAGGCCGATGCCCCACGCACGCCGCTTGCCCGCGGACATCCCAGAAAACCGGCTCATAGCGCGGCACGCTTCTCGTGAATCTTAGGCAAATCCGCCATAGCAGGAGTTCCCTGCCGGGAACTTTGGGCTATCGCGTGAATGGGCGTTCCGATGAGCCGAAACCGCGCCCCGCTCCTAGCGGGACTCTGTTGTGCCGTTGCGATGTGCTTTCCGGCACTCGCAGCAGCGTCGACGCCGCATCCGATTCCCCAAAATTCGACGACGATCGCCGTTTACGCAACGGTCTTGCGGCACTACAATCCGCAGTTGCCCGGCTGGCAAAGCCAAGCTCTAGCTCGGCATCTTTTGGCTACCGCGGAACGCTGGAAGCTCGATGCGAACATGCTTGCGGCCATCGTAACCGTTGAATCCAGTTGGCACACGCACGCGCTCTCGAGCGCCGGCGCGATCGGTCTCGGACAACTGATGCCGGGAACCGCGGCAACCCTCGGCGTGAACCCGCACGATCCCGCATCGAACCTTTCCGGCGCGGCGCGATATTTGAGCGGCCTCATGCAAACGTTTGGGTCGAACCCCAATCGCTACGAACTCGTTTTTGCCGCGTACAACGCCGGCCCGAAAGCCGTGCAGCGTTTCGGTGGAATTCCGCCGTTTGAAGAAACGCAACGCTACGTAGTAAAGGTGCTTCGCACGTGGCACCACCTTCAGGCAAGCGTTCACCTCCCGCAATCCGTGCTCGCGCGCGCGGGCGCGATTTCGACGAGCGGCGCCGACGTCGACTATTGGGTAACGGAAAAGTCCCGCTAACTCCACGCTGAAAGAATTTCGTCGACCGCCTGCACGAGCGTCCGGCCGGCGCCGATTCGTATTCCGATGCCGCCGGCATTGTGCGCGACTTGCACGTCGCTTTCTTTGTCGCCGATCACCGCAATATCGTGCGCATCGATACCCCACCGGATTGCGGCGTCAAAAACAAGTTTTGGCTTAGGTTTCCGGCAATCGCAATTCTCTTCGGGCGAATGCGGGCAGACGAACCAACCGTCGAAAGGTCCGAGCAGCGTCTCGACGCGAGCGTTTACCGCGTTAACGTCCGCCATCGAGATCATCTTACGGCCGACACCGCTCTGATTGCTCAGAACGCCGACACGCAAACCCGCCGCGCGCAAACGGTCGAGTGATTCGCGCGCGCCCTCAATCACTTCAACAGCTTCCGGATCGCCGTTGTACGGCATATCGGCGACGATCGTTCCGTCACGATCGAGCAGCACGCCGCTAGGTCGCAACGTAGAGATCGGCCCCTTTTTCGATGAACTCTGCCGATTTTTCGATCATGCCCGCTTCGGCGAAGGCGCGCACTTCCTGCGTGATCTTCATCGAACAAAAATGCGGGCCACACATCGAACAAAAATGCGCAACCTTCGCGCCGGCGGCCGGCAGCGTCTCGTCGTGAAATTCGCGCGCCGTGTCGGGATCGAGCGCCAGATTGAACTGATCTTCCCAGCGAAATTCGAAACGTGCCTTCGAGAGCATGTCGTCCCAGTGCCGCGCCCGTGGATGCCCCTTGGCAAGATCCGCCGCGTGGGCGGCGATTTTGTACGCGATGACGCCGTCCTTAACATCTTTCTTATTCGGCAATCCCAAGTGTTCTTTCGGCGTGACGTAGCAGAGCATCGCCGTGCCGAACCACCCGATCATTGCAGCACCGATGGCGCTCGTAATATGGTCGTAGCCGGGTGCGATATCGGTTACGAGCGGGCCGAGCGTGTAGAACGGCGCCTCGCCGCAAATCTCGAGCTGTTTATCCATGTTCTCCTTGATCAAGTGCATCGGCACGTGGCCGGGGCCTTCGATCATGACCTGAACGTCGTGCTTCCACGCAACCTTCGTGAGTTCGCCGAGCGTTTCCAATTCGCCGAATTGCGCCGCGTCGTTGGCATCCGCGGTGCAACCCGGACGCAATCCGTCGCCGAGTGAGAACGCGACGTCGTACGCTTTCATAATCTCGCAAATATCTTCGAAATGCGTGTAGAGAAAGTTCTCTTGGTGGTGCGATAGACACCATTTCGCCAGGATCGATCCGCCGCGCGAGACGATCCCAGTGACGCGCTGCGCGGTCAGCGGGACGTAACGCAA
>JBDTFK010000092.1:0-8256 GCA_039937995.1 Vulcanimicrobiaceae bacterium
GAGCTCGCCGAGCACGCGCGATAGATTCGCACGGTTGAACTCGTCAATAATTAGGAAATGGTCATCCGCAGAAGTGCGGCATTTTTCCGCCAGATCGAGGACAATTCCCGGCTCCGGCTTAAATTGAATCGCTCCGTTTACGACCGTTGGGCGCAACCCTTCGACGAATTGCTCGTACGAATAACTGGGGTGGAATTGCACCAAGTGCGAGCGTGTCTTGTCGCCACGCGTAAAGTATTTTACCAGCTGTTGAGCTACGAATGTCTTGCTCGTCCCCGGTGGACCAGCCAAGATAATCTGGCGCATGGGCTGAACCGGGTGGCGGAGAGCTCCGATGACGTCGCTTAGCGCCGATTCGGTCCAATACGTACTTTTCACGAGCTCATCAAACGCGACAGCATCTTCTGATGCCTCTTCGAGAGGCGGCGATGATTGGTGCGTAATGCCCCCTATTATCGGACGTCCCGCAACGCTCTGATAGGCATCATTTAGAATCCTAACGAGAGCCGGAGAGGCTGGTGTGAGATAAGCGCCCTGGTTTAGAGCAGGAGCATTGTTGTAGAACAGGTTCTTGTGACCCTAGATCTCCGCGTGGGTCCGGCAGCTACTCTCACTCATGTTGAAGATCGCGCCGATGCCGCAAGCCGAGTCGAACATGCGCCGGTTGTCGTGCGGAACGCCGGAAACGAAAGCATAGTCTTGCGCGGTGCCTTCCGGATGGCGCTCCCGGATATATGCAATGAAGTTTTTTCCGCGCGCGAAACGGTACGGCCCTTGGGCTTCGCCGCCACACGACGTATCCAAGTCGTCTTCCTTTGGGTTGGTATCGGCGGTGCCGAGTAGGTACGTGACGTGCCGCTTAACGTAGCGCTGCTCGAGTTGGGAAACCGTGCCCGTTACATATCCCGGCGCGCCGGCTAATCCGTAGCGCCATCGGTTGAAGTCGGGACAGTTCTGTTGCGGCGCGGGGCGCGTGTCGTCGAAGTAGAAATACGACGATGGATTGGCGACGATCAGATGAACCGGCGTTCGAGAACCGGAATCCAATTGCGTGGCTTTCCCGACGACGGCGTAACGTTGAACGATTTGTCCTCCTGCCGAGTGACCAACCAGCACGATCCGGCGAAGTGCCGGAAAGCGCTTGCGGTCCGAGAGCCGCGCAATCATTGCATCGAAGACCGCATACGTGCTAATTGGAGCCGGAGCGATCGCGGGCGAACCGCCCGGCCACTTCGAGCTCCAGTGGAGCGTGGCCGCTGGAACGTTATGGCCGGCCAGGTCGCCGGCTTCGACGAATTGCGGCGAGATTACGAGTGTATAAGGCGTTGCGTTCGCGAGTGCCGCGGAGCGTACACCCGTATCGAAATAGTAGTCGGCATCGCGAAGCACGCCGTGGACCACGATTAGCGCGAGCGTTGCGCGGCCATCGCCGTCGAGCGAACCACTACCGAAATAGCGAGCGATACCGGAACCCTCGGCGGTATTCACAGTGAATTGTCGGTCGGCCAATTTACCGGAATTATCCGGCTGCGGGGTATCGGCCGGCACGGGAGCGCCGAGCATCGCCGCGATCAGAAGCGCGAGAGCTTTTAACATGTTCGTGATTTTATGCGAACCGGGCAACGAGTCCCACGCGAGCAGCGCCGCGCTCATAGCAGGCATGCGCCTGCCCGGCAAGGTGTCGGTGTTCGGCGTGAGAAGCACAACCCGATGGGCCGCTCGCGGATCGCTTACTTATGGTAGCGGATGAAAATGTATGGCACATGGCGCAGCAGCAACTCGACGAGGTCGCCGGCCTCATCGGTTTGAGCGATGCGATTCACCAGTATTTGCGCGTGCCCAAGCGCGTGCTCGAGGTATCCGTGCCGGTGCGGATGGACGACGGCGCGTTTCGCATGTTCTCCGGTTTTCGCGTTCAGCACAATATGTCGCGAGGTCCGGGTAAGGGCGGCATCAGGTTCCATCCCGGCGTAACGCTCGACGAAGTCAAAGCGCTCGCCATGTGGATGACATGGAAATGCGCGCTCGTAAACATTCCCTTCGGCGGCGCAAAAGGCGGCGTGATGTGCGATCCCAAGAGCATGTCGTTGCAAGAACTTGAGAATCTCACAAGGCGCTTCACAAGCGAAATTTCCGTCATCATCGGTCCGGAAAAAGACATTCCCGCGCCCGACGTGTACACGACGCCACAGATCATGGCGTGGATTATGGACACGTTTTCGATGCAGCACGGATACTCAATCCCCGGCGTCGTTACCGGTAAGCCCATTGCCATCGGGGGTTCGCTCGGGCGGGACAAGGCGACCGCGCGCGGGTGCCTCTATGTCGTCGATGAAGCGATGCGGAAAATGGAACGCGAGATCGAAGGTACGCGCGTAGCAATCCAGGGTTTCGGCAATGCGGGCCTTCATGCGGCCGAACTTATGAGCGCTCGGGGCTATCGCATTGTCGCGGTCTCCGATTCGAGAGGCGGCGTAGAAAACTCGCGCGGGCTCGATGTTGCGGGCGTGATCGCCCACAAGCAGCAAACGGGATCGGTTGCCGGATTTTCCGGTGGCGGTTCGATCGGCAACGAAGAACTGCTCGAGTACGATTGCGAAGTTCTCGTTCCCGCGGCGCTCGAGAAAGTGATTACCGCGTCAAACGCACCACGTATCAAAGCGAAGATCGTCGCCGAAGCTGCGAACGGGCCGACGCTTCCCGAGGCCGACGACATCCTCTACGAACGTGGCGTCATGGTGTTGCCGGATATTCTCGCGAATGCGGGCGGGGTTACCGTATCGTACTTCGAGTGGGTGCAAGACCTGCAAGAAAACTTCTGGGAAGAGAACGAAATCAACGACCGCCTGAAGTTAAAGATGACGCGGGCGTTTCACGACACCTACGAACAATCGCAACAGCATCACGTATCGATGCGAATGGGCGCCTACATCGTCGCCGTCAATCGCGTCGCGGAAGCTACGAAACTTCGCGGACTCTATCCATAACTTCGCATGCTTGAGTTTTCGCTTTTGCGCCTGCGTTCCCGAAGGCGCTTATTGAACGACGTGGACGGGAACCGTTACCATGTTTGGGGAGTGTGGGCCGGGCAAGAATTGTAGTTGCAGCTCTCCGGCATGGGTAGGTTTGTACGTGAAGTCCCGCGTTTCGCCGATCGTCATGATTTGGACGGCGGATTCGGGAATTTGCCGTTTCTGCGAAACGTTCGCGCCGTCTACTTGGAGCGGAACCCATAGCAGCGTACGATCTACGGCGGTCAACGATACGATTGATTTCACCCAAAACGTCGTCATGTTGATGAAGCGAAAACGCTGCAATACTCCGACGCGACACGTTATCGCCGGTGGTGAAAACGTGCCGTTGACAAAAATCCGGAGAATATCGCTTAGCGCGTGCGTCGTGGTGATTGTGAATATGTGATCTGAGCTTGGATCGAACGTTTTTCCCGACTCCAGCACGATGAGAGGTCCAACAAGACCACCGCGCAGTTGGAAAACGTCGTCCATGTGCGTGTGATATGCGAACGTTCCTGCGCGCGGAGGCGTCATTCGAGCTTCAAAAGTTTGCCCGGGATCGATCATCGGAGCGACGTGGTCCCCGTACCCGCTGAAGGCCGAGACGCCGTCGTAGTAACTATTCTCGAGCTCGACGCCGTGCCAGTGCACCGCGGTCGGCTCGTTCAGTAAATTGGTAACGTCAATTGCGGTGGGAACGCCGCGCGTCAAAACGATGGGCGGTCCGACGGCGCCGGGCTCGGCTACCGTCTGGTCGCCATCTCCAAGGACGTAGCGAAATGACGGCGCACCGGGGTGATCGTCCGCCGCGCGTTCGACGCGCAAGTGAACGCGCTGAACGACAGCGGGGTCGGCCATCGTCGCCCGAGATTCGGGAGCGCGCACGGTGATGCCAAGAATCAAGCCACCCATGCCCGCGTGACGCACGTAGTTGTTTTCGTAGTCGTCGTCGGTGATCGAGTCTTTGCCGGCCAACATCGCAGCGATCGGCATGTGCCCGACGATGTGATATGCGAGGTGACAGTGAAACAGCCAATTTCCGGGACGGTTCGCGTGCCATGTCATGGTGAAGGTGCTGCCCGGCTCTACGAGTTCGGTCACTTCGCGATCGCGATCCGAAGCATTGCGGTAGATATTGTCCGCGAGCCCATCGCCGCGGGAATCCACGGTAAAGTAAAATCCGTGGAGATGTAACGGATGGCTCCCGAAACTGGAGTTAACCCATCGCCAGTGAACGGCTGCATTTCGTTCGTACGATAGACGCTCGGTGTGCGGCCATGCGCGCCCGTTTATGACATCCAACTCATAGTCGAAGTTCGGGTCGCCGTTCTTCGAGCGAACGTTGATCCATTGACCGATGACGAAGACGCGGTCGTTTCGCGCCGTGCTCGACGAAGGCGAATCGACAACGAAGGCACCGCTGAGTTGCGAATCGGAACCGAAGCGACTGTGGATCGTGCGTGCGCTCGTCGCGCCCCAATAGAGGTACGTCCCGGGTGCACCAGCGCGGAATCGAATGATGTGCGTCGTCCCGAACGGCACGCGCACTGCCGAGTCGCGGTCGGTTGGGCGGTCCACCATACCGTGCATGGTCAATACCGATCCCGGGATTGCGTTATGCACGCTTGCGACGATCGTGGTTCCCAGCGGAACCCGAATCAGCGGGCCGGGAATCTGCGCGCGCTTGCCGGTTTCGGCGAAAGCTTGGATTGGAATGCCGGCGCCGCCGTCACCGTCGGGGTACCAGGCGACCATGCGAGCGTCGAGCGAAACGTGCAACTCCGCGTTCGCAAGCGTACCCGCAGCGATACGATTGTCGTTGGCCGCAGCCGCCTGCAAGGGTGGAAGAGCCGATGCGGCCGCCGGCAGGCGCGGCCCGCCGGAGGCCGCCAAGGCCAATAGCGTCGCGATCGTGAGAGTTCGCATGCACGGACCTTTCGAAGCGCCCGCGCGGCTTACGCCGCGAGGGCATGCAGCAACCGCTGCATTCAAAATGAAGATGCACCCACCACGGCACATTTTACATGTTGGAAGCGAGAAAAGACACCCGGGTCCTTTGGACTATGAACTTGAGGCTGCGGCCTTAAAAAAATGATCGGCCAGAATAGCCATCAGGTCGCGAGGTGTTTTGTCGAGCACGGCAATTCCGCGCTTGATCAACTCGATGTTCCCGCTCTGCGCGATCTGTTTTGCGGCGACTTTGATGCCGTGTACCTGACGCATGGCTTCGGCGAAAATTGCGTAGATCGAATCGCCATCGAACGTCGTGGAGCCGTCAGGCGGGCGCTCCTCGATCAGCGCAAGGCCTTTATCGGTAATCGTGTAGGTGCGTTTCCCGTCGCGCTCTTGGCCGCGTAAGAATTCGCCGTCTTCGAGCATTTGCAGCGCCGGATAGATCGAGCCCGGACTCGGGCGCATGCCGCCGCGGCGCTGCTCGATTTCGAGCATGATGTCGTACCCGTGGCGCGGTCCTTCCGCGATCAACGCGAGGATCTCGTATTTTAGGTCGCCGCGGTTGCGTCCGCCACTCCCGCATATCGGTAACCGTCAAGCCCCGGGAGCGCCGCAGAAAACCGGGGGTCGCTATCACCGCCAGCTGCGACCGATTGAGGCGTCGTTCGCGAGCTTGAAGGTAACGTAGGCAAACCCCTTAGAGACAAATTCGAGCACGTACGGCGAAATGTTCGTGAGATTGTCACACCAGCGGTGCGGATTGTCGACGCATCCACCGTCGAAACTCGGAATATCGCCTTCGTAGTTGCCTCGGAAGCCGCCCCATATGTCGACTTCTTTTTCCGATTTGCAGCAATCCTGTTGGGTTAAAATCCCGGTATCCGGGATCCCGGCGAGACTGAACGAATTCGAATCCGTTCCGTCGTTGCCGAACGAAGCATTGCGAACGGGCAATCTGTTCGCGGGGAAATAGTCGAAGAAATAGGCATTTCCCCGTCGCGATTCCGGGACGACGTTGGATGGGAAATGATTGACGTTCCTTGCGAATTTCGGATCGGCGACCAAGATGTCGTAGTTTGGCGACGCCGTCACGTCGGAGTCGATATCGAACGCAATCCGGTGCAGTTCCGCCGGCGTCAGGTGTTTCGTGTAGTACGCGGAACCCAGCAAACCGATTTCTTCCACGCCGAACCAGATGTAGCGCAGATGATTGTGCGTCGGCGTTTTTCCCATCTTCAAAGCCACCTCGAGGATGGTTGAAGAACCCGAGCCGTTGTCGAGTATCCCCGCTCCGTAAATGGAGTCGAGGTGCGCATCGACGACTACCACGTGATTCGGATCGCCGTACGGGGAATCAGCGATCAGGTTATAATCCACGGTACTCGCGTCGAGCCGCGTCTGAATATCGAGATGCACGGTTGGGACACGCCCGGCGACGTACGCCCGGTACAATTCCGAACCCACCGCATAGGACGCGACCCCGACGACGGGAATGCGAGCGGCAGTTTGCAGGTGGGCCTGAAATGCCTCGCCTTGTTGCCGCGTACCCCTGGTGTCGGCTTGATCGAACGCGCCGTCGTAGTTAAAGAAGATCACGCCGGCCGCACCGGCGGCTTGGGCGCCGGCGACCTTGGTATCGAGCGTACATCCACCGCGCTGAATCAGCGCAATATTGCCGGACGCGAAGCCGGCGAAGTCCGCCGACGAACAGCCGGCGCCCGACTCCACGGCAGCGTTAGAAACGACCTTGCCCACGGGCTCAACGCGCGCCGTCGGCGCCCCTCGTCCCGATAACCGCGCGACGTACCAGTCCGCGCCCACCGCGTATTCGTGCGCGATCGTGCGGAACTCGGGCGTGCCGATGACACTGAAGCCGGCGACGTTGTATTGCTGGATGGTGACGCGATAAGCGGCCTTGCGCATCAGGGCCGCGACATAGTCGACGGACGCTTTGTATCCAGGTTGCCCGGTATCGCGGTTCCCGTGGCCATCAGGCCCGGGATTCCGATCGGCGATGTGCTGCAGGTCGACCAGGTGCGCGAAGAGGGCTTGTTCGCGGATGCATTCAAGGAGCTTTGCCGGCGTGTCGTTCACGCGCTTCTCGCAAACCGGACCGGACGGAGCCGTCGCAATCGAAAGATCCGATTGAAGGACAGTAGCGTTTTGTGCCCCTCCTGTCGAGCCTGCAGGCAACGCGCCGTTCGCGCATCCCGCGAGGGCAAGAAGTGCAATCAGAAAGACAAGCGCTTTCGCATCCTGAAAAGGTTTCATCGTATCGACTATTCCCACAGTGGCTATATAAGGTTCGTCGATGGTACCCCTTGGCCGTTATAGTGTCAAGCGAGCCTAGGCGGTGCAAACGAGCGCGCCAAGATGCGCTCCGCTGCAATTAGGCGCGTTCCGCTCCAAAGGTCGTGGAGCATGACGCGGTGCATGACGACGCCGAGCGGCAGAATCAACCACCACAAGACATACGCGAGGGTGTAGCGCCAGAGTGCGCGCGGGAAACCCGGCTGCCGGAAGTCGGTCGTGACGACGCGCAATCCTACGATCATCATGCCGAAGGTTTGGCCGGCTAGACCGACGAGCACCGCGAAATAGATCGTCGGCGCGGCAAGCGCCGCAAGGCACATTGCAACGAGCCAAATCGGACCGCCGAGGCGCCAGAAGGCTGCAAGCCGTTCGAGCAGGTTAGGAAACGAGTTGACCGTTACCGTGTCGAGGTTTTTCCGCACGCCGGAGCTTCCGGCGGCGCGTGAAGCGGCGCCTTGCGTCTGAACCGTTGCGCTCGTTGGTTGTTGCACCGCGTTCGGCTCACCGCCCAGGAAGGCGCTCACGAGCGCCGCGACGATGACGAGGTCGATGAACGCGGCCGCGAAACGTCGCCACCATCCCGCGCAGTCCGTGCGCTCCACGTGTCGCTGCCCCGGAGACGGCAATTCGGGTGGATCGACGGCGTGTTCGCGCAAAAACCACTCCCTCGCCGATTCGTACTGCTGCGAGCGTTGGAACGTTTCCATCTTTGCGATGCGCCGCGTTGCGTACGGCTCGGCGCCGAGCCACTCGCCCCACTTCAAGACGCCGTCGCGCGCGATCTCGCGTCCTTGCTCGGCGAATTGTTGCGTGTTGACCTGACGGCCGAAGTGATGGAACGACGCGACCGCGATCGCGCGCGTTGCGGAGTCGAGCGATCCACAGACCAGCAAACCGACTTTGTCGCACGTAAAATCGCAACTCCGCAACCAGGCGCCAAAGACCAACGCGACGATCGGATTCTCGTTGCCGTTAA
>JBDTFK010000093.1:0-19947 GCA_039937995.1 Vulcanimicrobiaceae bacterium
ACGCCGTTCGACAACTTCATGAACGTCGACATCTAGGAAGAGCTGGGCTTTTGCCCGGCTCTTCGTTGCCGAAGTCCTCATGGACCACTGTCCACTTCGGACTTCGGCGCCTCGATCTGGACAAAAGCCCAGCTTTTCCTTAACCGCGTTTGTGTTTCAGGTTTTTACTCGGATGTTCGTCTTCGTTAGGGATAGAATGACGAGAAGAATTGCGGCGGCGGATAGCGCGGGAATGCGTAGCGCGGCCCAATAGGGGTTTGGTTGTTCTAGGCCGGTTTGGATTTGTTCGATGTGCCAGACGTAGGCGGCGGTTGCGAGCGGCGGAGTCTTGAAGGGCTGCATATCGTTCGGCCAGATGGGTGCGGGGTGATGAATGCCGATCCACGCGCCGCCTAGGATGAGTGCGAACGCCGCGGTCGCCGCGATGTAGTGCATCGGGGCTCGATCCTTGCCGAATGCGAGAATCGCCGTCAACGCGCCGAGACCGAGGACGATGTCTTGGGTAGCCGCGTGCGGTTGCTGCGCGAAGTCCATCCAATGAACCGACGCGAGGCCGAACGCGAGGACGACCAACGGTTGCATTCGCGAAGTAACGTTGCGAATAGCCCAGAGCGCCGGAATGAAGAGAAGCACGAGGTCGTGCTCGTGAACGAAGCCGCTGACGAAGGGCAACGCCGTGCAAGCGATCGCGAAACTTCTCACGAGTTCCTTCGATCGAAAAATGTGAAAGAGGGCGAACGCCAAAGCAGCAAAGGCAACGGCGAGCCCCACGAACGTCGCCGTCGCCCGGCTCAAACCGAGACCAAAAGATATTGCTGCCGGGGTATATTGAATCGCGATGATCTGCTCGGCGCTGCCGTGCGCGCGCAGCAACGCAGCGTAAGAGGCGGGCCACGCGAATCCGGCCATAGCCGCGCCGAGACCGTAGAGTACGCTCGCCGCGAATGCAAGCGCAATGAGGCCGCGACGCCCGCGCGCGATGACTGCGCACGCAAGTGCAACGTTCGGTTGGAGCGATCCTACCAGGGCAGAAAATGCGGTTAAGAGCGTGGACCGTGACGATGCGACCAACGCGGCTGCGCCCGCGGAATACGCAACCAGCGCCGGGCTGCCGAGAACGAAGTCGCTGGTAATCGGGACGAACGAGAGCGCGCAGATCGATACGATGAAGAAGTCGAGCGAGCGCACCCGTGCGTCGCAACACTCGAGCGTCGCGAGGACGAGCGCGAAGAGCGCGGCACAGAGTACGAAGAGCCACGTTCGCGAAGCGGTCGTGTAATCCGTGCGGGCGATCGCCGACCACAACGCGAGGGACGGAGGCGCGCCCACAAACGGCAAGAGTTCGTTGCGCGTTCCCTCAACGCCGGGAACTGCTCTCTCGTACCGGAGGAGCGATGCGTCGTAAGGGTTAGCGCGAGCGTTTACGGCCCGGCCCGCGCTGTAGTAGGCTTCGAAATCGCGCATGAAGGGGCCGGGTTCCGATGGAGGACGAACGGCAAGCAGCGCGATCGCAACGAGCGCCGCGGCGATTGCCGCAAGCGCGACGCGACTCACCGCGGCGGCGTATCCTTCTCGCGCAGCGCGTAAAGCGCGAGCCGCTCGATGAGTCCGCCGTTTCCCATGGCGTAAGCGGCGCCGCCCGGAAATCGTGCTTCGAACATTTCGCGGTACGCGCCCATCTCTTCTGCGGCGCGCGAAAAGCGGCTGAAATACTCCGGCAAACTCGTGAAAGCGCTTCCCAGCGCGAGTTCCCCCGGAGAAAAACGGAAGCGCAGATCGACGGATTCGAGTTTCGGCGCGCGTTCGACTTTCGGATAGTACAGTTCCCCGGAGATCAGATCGTTCTCGCTAAAGAACAAACTCAAGAATTCGCGCTTTCCTCCGGCGCCGCGCACGCAGTATGTGTGCCACCCTTGGGCGGGATAGGAAAATGCAACGCCGAGGGCTTTACGCACGTCTTCGCGGGTCGTTGTGTTGACGTCGAGTGCGATCGACTCGTTGAAGAGCAGGATCGGCTTGTCGGCGGGCGGCGGCCGGACGTCCGCAGTCTTGTTCGCGCGTTCGTAGATTGCGGCGAGAATTTCGACGGCGCGCCGCATCGCAAAGTCCGGAGCCGAATCATCGCTCATAGCGCGAGGCCTTGCGACGGCATTGCGCCGTGCGCTTGTCCTAGGACGACGATGAGCGCCGCAATCGTTGCTAGGTACCAGAGACTGACACGGAGCCGAGCGCCCCCAGTCATGGCAGCGGCGCGTGGATCCACGTTGCCGCGCCAGGCGGAAATCATCGAGGGAAGACCGAGCAACGCGATGATGAGTACCAGGAAAATCGGCACGTGCAGAAAGACGGCGGCGGCAATAAAGAGGACGATTCCCACGACCCACATGCCGGGCCACACGGCGCCGATGACGCGTCCACCGTCGAACGGCGGGACGGGAATCATGTTGAAGAGGTTGATGAACGCGCCGATATCGGCACAGGCGTACCAAAACCGGTCGCCGGTGAGGATTGCCGTCGCTTCGCACGCCCCGGCAAGCGCGAGGCCCGTAAGCGGGCCTGCAAGCGCAATGTAGGCATCCTGCTCGAGATCGGGCGCGATGGCACCTTGCGTGTAGGCGCCGAGCAGTGGAACGAAGACCGGCAAGCGTGCGTAGAGGCCGTATGCGCGATACGCAAAGTAGTGGCCGAGTTCGTGCGCCGCGATGACCAAGAGAATAACGATGCCCAGTCGCCATCCGAAGAACACGACGTAAAGCCACAGCGAAAGCAAAAACGTCCAGCTGCCGGCCAGCAGCTTAAGACCGACGACCGCGAACTTGAATTGAAGCAAGAAAAATACGATCGCCTTGAATTTCGCCCCGATAACGACGAGGGTTGCGGCGATCGCTCCGATGCCCCGTGCCTTCGGTTTGGGTTTGTGCTCGCCCGGTTGCGGAGGAACATATTCGCCCTCGATGGGATCGTGCTCGTTCACGAGAGAACCGTTCTGGAGATGGAAGCTCGACGACCTCCTCGCATCGCGATCCTCGGCGGCGGGTTTGCCGGCATTGCCGTCGCGCGCCGGCTTGAGAGACTCTTGCACCGGGGCGAGGCCGATATCGTGCTGGTGAGCCGTGAAAATTTTTCGCTGTTCACGCCCATGCTGCCCGAAGTGAGCTCGGGGGCGCTCGATGTGCGGCACGTCGCCACGCCGATCCGCTCGCAATTGCACCGCACGCAGTTCATGCTGGCCGACGTGCGCGCGCTCGACCTCGAACGCAGCGAAGTGCGGATCGTCCATACGCTCACCGGCGTCGAAGAAACGATCGGCTACGATCACGTTGCGATCGCCCTCGGATCGACGACGTCAACGTTCGACCTTCCCGGTGTGGCCGCGCGGGTGTTCGCATTGAAAACGCTCGAAGATGCCGGCATCTTGCGCAATCGCATCGTGTGGCTGCTCGAACTCGCAGATTCGATTACCGACCCCGAAAGTCGCGCGCGCTTGCTGACGATCGTCGTCGTCGGCGGCGGCTTTACCGGCGTGGAAGCGGCTGGAGAATTCGTGGAGCTTTTCCGCAGCGTCGTGCGATACTACCCGACGATCAAACTCGCCGAAATCCGGCTCGTGCTCGTCGAAGGTGGGCCCGTTCTGCTCCCCGGTCTTCCGGAAAAAATGGGCAGCTATTCCAAGCGTGCGCTCCTCAAGCGCAAGGTCGAAATTCTTACGAGCGACGGGGTTGCAAGCGCGGACGACGACGGGCTCGTGCTGCAAAGCGGAAAACGAATCGAGACCGCAACCATCGTTTGGAGCGCGGGCGTCACGCCGACCGCCGCAATCGGCCAAACGCCGTTGCCGCGAACAAAACGCGGAGCGCTCCTTGTCGACGAACATCTTCGCGTTGCGGGGTTCTCGAACGTCTGGGCTCTCGGCGATTGCGCGTCGATACCCGACGGCGCGGGTGGAACGTATCCGGCAACGGCGCAACACGCGATTCGCGAAGGACCCGTTCTTGCAGACAACATCGTTGCGACGCTGCGGAATCTCCCGCTCAAGCGATTCCGGTTCCGGTCGCTCGGCATGATGGCGTCGCTCGGCGCCCGCAAAGCGGTGGCTCAACTCCCCGGCGACCGCGTACTGACCGGGTTCCCCGCATGGTTTCTCTGGCGTTCTTACTACCTAATGCGCCTGCCGGGACTCGACCGCAAACTCCGCGTCGCATTCGACTGGACGCTTGAATTGCTCTTTCCGCGCGATATCGCGGAACTGCGCGTGTACACGCGGCACGCCCAGTCGAGCGCCGCGTCCGACGCCGGAATCGTGCCGCACGATGAGCCTGCCGCTCACCTGTAGAAGCCACGTCCGCGTGGAGACTTCATATGGAATTGCGTGAGCCGATCGAGCGATTGATCCGCGATCCTCGCGAATTCACCCGCGCCGTTCCGTTTCCGGATCCCTCCGAAATCCGGCTCTACGACGAGACGCTGCGCGACGGCGAGCAGATGCCGGGCGTCTGCTACACGCCGCATCAGAAACTGGAGATTGCCACGGCTCTCGCAGCTATCGGCGTACACGTTATGAGCGTCGGCTTCCCGGCGGCATCGGCCGGGGATAGGCGCACGCTCCAACTGGTGATGGAATCGAAGCAGCGTGGGGAACTGGGCGATGTCGAGATCGTCGTGATGTGCCGCAGCAACCGCAAAGATATCGACGTGACGATCGCAACCCTGCGCGAGGTCGGCATTGCGCCGTCGCAAGTTACGTTCTTTATTTTTACGAGCGGAAGCGATCTCCACTTGAAGTACAAGATCGGCAAAACGCTCCTGCGCTTCGAAGGCCGCGATGAGAGCGAGTGGCTCGACCTGCCGCTCGAATTTTACCGGAACTCCAACATCCGCTTGCAGTGCGACGCAATCCGCTACGCGCGCGAATCGGGTGTCGAGCGCGTGGAGTTCGGAGCCGAAGACGGAAGCCGCGGCGACGTTGACTATTTTATTGCGTACTTTAAAGCCGGTCTGGAAGCCGGTGGGACGCGCCCGGCGTGGCCCGACACGGTCGGCTGTCTTACTCCCGAAGCGATGCGCTGGTACGGAACGCGAATCGTCAACGCGATGCCGAAGGGGCTTCCCATGGTCGCGCATCTGCATAACGACTACGGGCTGGGCACGATCAATGCACTCACGGCGGCGTCGGTGGGGTTTAAGGTTATTTCGGTCACGGCTAACGGCTACGGCGAACGCGCGGGCAACGTGAAATTACACGAGTTTGCGGTTGCCTTGCGCGCACTCTACGGCGTCGATATCCCCGGATTTAAATACAACAAGCTACGCGAGCTCGCGCGGTTTATGGAGCGGATGAGCGGCATTCCCATGCAGCAACACGAACCGATCGTGGGAACCAAAGTCTTTGCGCATGAGTCCGGCATTCATACGCACGGCGTTCTGATCGACCGTCGCATCTACGAAGCTGTTCCGAGCGAATTAGTAGGCGGCGAGACGAGTTTCGTATTCGGAAAGCACTCGGGCGTTGCACTCGTCGAGGACACGCTGCGCAAGCGCTCCGCGAGACTGAGCGCTGCCGGAATTGAAATCACTACCGTACTTGCCGGTGAAGTGACGGAAGAAATTAAGCGCTTGCGCGAAGAACGGGCGGAATCGAGCGCGAGTGAAGAAACGATCGACCTCTACGATCGTGCTATGCGCCGGTTGTCGTTCTCGGAAGAAGACGTCGTCGATATCGCAATCGCGATGCGATCGAATGAGGCTCCTAGGCCATAGCGCCCAGGCGGAATGCCGCGACGAAGGCTTTGAAGACCGTCGGGAAGTCTTGAGCGACGAAGCGGATGCCGCGGGACCCCGTGCGTTGGAAGCCGGGAGCTACGGCGATATAGTCCGCTTGTTCGGTTTTTGCAAGGTGAACGTCGAGTGTGATGGGGGCTTCAAAGCGGTACGGCTTGGCTTGCGATGCGCGCTCGAAGGCGGCCGCCGCGCCTTCGCGGATGAAGAGCCGCGCCGTCTGCGGCGAAACGGAGTTCGTTGCGAAGCTTCCGATGGATTCCTTGACGATCACGCCTCGCACCCACGGCATTTGCGCCTGCACGCCTTCGACCGTCGTGCGGTCCCCGGATACCATGAGCAGCGGCACGCCGAAATGACCGAGGAGCCCCGCATTGATCGTGGCTTCGCTGCAGACAATACCGTTGATGCGCACTTCATAAATGACCGAAGGCGTATACGTATGGCACAGCACGGCATTTTCATCACCGATTGCCCCGTGATAGCCGACAAAAAATGCGCCCACAAAAGTCGCGTCGACATCTTGCACCATCGAATAGGGCTTACGATTCCCAAAGATCACTCGGACATCTTCGGGAAGCTCTTCGAAAACGAGGTTGCGCATCGGACCGTGCGAATCGTTGACGAGGACTTCGGTCGCGCCGGCGCCCCGCGCGCCTTCGACCGCAGCGGCAATCTCTTGAGTGTAGTAGCGACGATATATCGCATATTCGGGATGCGGCGTGCGGGCATCGACCTGTTGCCGGCTGCTTACGCCGGCGACGCCTTCCATATCGCCGCTTATATACAGCTTCATGCGGGAGCGTTGGCCGCTCCGCCGAGCCGCATCGATGTGAGAAACGCACGAAATGCCAGCGCGTAGTCGTCGCACGCGTAGCGTAGGGTGCGCCCGGAAAGGCGCTCGAATCCGGGCAGCAATTCGATGAAATCGGCGTTGCCGGTATGGGCGGTCTCTATGACGAGTTCGAACGGCGGTTCGAACGTGAATGGCCGTGCATCCTTAGCGCCCGCAATCGCCGTTTGCGCGCGATCGCGAATGAGCGCACGTGCGGCGGCCGGCGCAAGTGAATTCACCGCGTAGTAACCGATCGATTCTTCCACGATCGCGCCGGTCACCCACGGCATCATGCGCGTCGTCTCTTCCACGATCGTGCGATCTCCGGTTACGAGCAGTAGGGGGACTCCGTGATAGCCGAGCATCGCGGCATTGAGAATCGCTTCGCTGCAGCGCACGCCGTTCACCGATACGCTGTAAATCGAGTCCGGGCTGTAGGTATGCGCGAGCGTGGCGTTCTCCGCGCCGATTGCGCCGTGATAGCCCGTGAAGAACGCGCCCCCAAAACTCGCGTCGATGCCGTCGTTCATCGACCACGGGCTCGGCGCTCCGGTGATTGCGCGGACATCCGCAGGAAGTTCGTCCCACAGGACGTTCGTTTGGTTCCAGTGCGAATCGCGGATTGTCACGTCGCAGGCTTCGGCTGCGCGCGCACCCTCGATCGCCGCCGCAAGTTCACGGATCATGTAGCGCCGGTACACGGGATATTCGGAAACGTTCGCCGGGTCAACTTGCGCCCACGAGCAGACGCCCGCCGTGCCCTCCATATCGGCCGAGATAAAAAGCTTCACTGCGGAGCGTTTAATCCGCTCTTGGCTTGCTCGAGCCCGCTTTGCGCAGCCACGTTGCGTGGGTTGATTTTCAGGGCACGTTCGTAGAGCGGAATCGCGTCGTGGAATTTTCCCACGGTTAGATACATGTCCGCCAGCTGTGTGATCGCTACGTCGTCGCTCGGATGTGCGGCGATCCGTTCGCGTAACGTTTTGAGCTGCACCACTACCGCTGCGGGCGGGCCACCGCCTTGGACGGCATTTGCCGAATCGGCCTGTTGGGCTTGGCTCGCTTCGCCGGTTTTTGCCGCTTTCCCGAATACGGAGCCCGTGACGCCGAAGCCCACGGCGACGAGATAGAGCATGACGAGGAGAAATGCACCGCCGAGGACGACGACGATCGGCAAATACATTCGTAGCGGCAAACCGCGGCGTGGGGGAGTGGTCACGAAGAGTCGTTTGGACGCAGGGCGAACCGAACCATTGTGAAGCCCTCGGAAGCCGACCTCCAGCTCTTGTTCGCTCGCCTGAACTACCAATTTTTCAACGGTGAGGTTCCCGATTGCCGGATTCGCTACAACGGGCGCTTTTCAAATTCTGCGGGACGCATTACCTACACGGGAAATCCGCTGCTCATCGAGCTTTCGCCCAAGCACTTCGAAAAATACCCTGAAGCGCTAAACGAGACGCTATTGCACGAGATGATCCACGCGTGGTGTTTCGCGCGTTTTCGGGACATGGGGCACGGTGCGCGCTTTAAGAAGAAGCTGCGAGAGTGCGGACTAACCTCGATCTATCACGATTTGGGAAACGTCGCGCCGCGCGGCGAGTCGACCAGGCGCTACATTCTGCGGTGCGAACACTGCTCGCTCGAAGTCTTGCGCCGAATACGCCCCGGCAAGCCGACCAGCTGCCCGCGCTGCAATAAGCGCCGTTTCGATCCCCGCTTCCCCCTCACGATCCTCGAAATCACCGCCGTAGAAACCATCGGCACCACCATCGACACCCTCCGCGCCGCCCAAAAAAGCCGGTAGCGCTGCGAACCGCTGCGCAGAAATGCGCGCCTCCCCGCGGGGGTGCTACGGAAGTCCGGGGCGGATTGCCCAAAAAAGGCGAAGATAGGCGGGCCATGACGACAACTGCACAACCGACCGCTAACGCGACGACCAAGACGCGCACCGAGACCGACTCGATGGGCAAGATCGAGGTTCCGACCCACAAGTACTACGGCGCGCAATCGGCGCGTTCGTTGATCCATTTCGATATCGGCGAGGGGCAATGGCCCCGCGATGTCATGCCGCTCGAAGTGATTCGCGCGATGGCGCGTCTGAAAAAGGCCGCCGCGATCGTGAACAACGATCTCGGTAAACTCGACGAGGAAAAAACGAAACTCATCTCCGCAGCCGCCGATGAAGTCATCGCCGGAAAACTGAACGACCATTTCCCACTGCGCATTTGGCAAACGGGCTCGGGCACGCAAACCAACATGAACGTGAACGAAGTTATCTCGAATCGCGCGATCGAAATGGCCGGCGGCGAGATGGGATCAAAGAAACCGGTTCATCCGAACGACCACGTGAATATGTCCCAGTCTTCGAACGATACGTTCCCCACGGCGATGCATATGGCTGCGGCCGAGGCCGTCGTCAACATGCTTCCGGCGGTGTTGAAACTCCGCGACGCGCTCGAAGAAAAAGCCGAACTCTGGAAAGACATCGTGAAAGTGGGCCGTACGCACTTGCAAGATGCGACGCCGCTGACTCTCGGCCAGGAATTCTCCGGCTACGTAAGCCAGCTCGACCGCGCGATCATCGCCATTAACGAAGCGCTAAATCACATCTACGATCTTGCGATCGGCGGCACTGCCGTGGGTACGGGTCTCAACGCGCATCCCGAATTCGCGGAGCGCATGGCGCACAAACTCGCGGAACTGAGCGATCTGCCGTTCCGCTCGCACCCGAATAAATTTGCCGCGCTCTCCTCCCACGATGATTTCGTCTTCGCGTCGGGCTCGCTGAAGATGCTCGGCGCGGCCTTAATGAAAATTGCAAACGATATCCGGTGGCTCGCCTCCGGCCCGCGCGCCGGCATCGGCGAGCTGACGCTCCCCGAAAACGAGCCGGGCAGCTCGATCATGCCGGGAAAAGTCAATCCCACGCAATCCGAAGCGATGACGATGGTGGTCGCTCAGGTGTACGGAAACGATCTGGCGATTAGCTTCGGCGCATCGCAAGGTAACTTTGAACTCAACGTCTTCAACCCGGTCATGATCGCAAACTTCTTGCACAGTTGCCGCCTGCTGCGCGACACCTGCACGATGTTCCGCGAACACGCAGTCGAAGGACTTCAAGCAAACGTTGAGCAGATCGCGAAGTACTTGCATCAATCGCTGATGACGGTTACGGCCCTCTCGCCGAAGATCGGCTACGACAAGGCGGCCGAGATTGCCAAGCACGCACACCACAAGGGCTCGACGCTAAAAGAAGCGGCGCTCGACCTCGGCTACGTCACCTCCGAAGACTTCGACCGCTTCGTAGTTCCAAAAGAAATGACATACCCCAAATAACGCTCGCTCCAAATCGCAAAAGAAGAGAGCCGGCAAAACCGGCTCTCTTCTCTTGTTACTCTTAGCCAACCGAACGAGAATGCTCTGATTTCATCGGAGATCAAGAAGCCGAAGGCCGAAGCCTACTCTCGTAAATGATGCCGCCGACGACGCGGATGGGCCGAAATCAAAGCATCTTAGTTCGGGCGGATAAATGAGGAGGGGTACATCCATCCCAACCCGTCGGTCATGCGCGAGGCGACACCCGAAGTCGCCGGACGATCGTCTTCGAGAAGGTAGATCATCCAGTCTTCAATTTGACTCACCCGCGGCGCCGGTATCTCTTTGCTGTTATTCATTTCTTAATCACCCTACAGAGCATCTTGTACGTTACCTATCGGATGTTCCTTGAGGACAATTGCGTCGGCGCTGGGCCGGATGGCCCAATCCAGTGGTAAATCTTTACATTTTTCAATCGACTTCTTTGCAAGCGCTACTCGACAAGCGACTGAATTGCGTCGTGCGCGTGTTTGAGCGCTTTGAGGACCGAGGCGTTAAATTGGTTTTGCGGGTTGTTTTCCTCGTCGTGTCCGTCCATGAGCTCCTGGAAGGAGCGCGCCGCTTCTTGGCACTGGTGTTTCATTTCGGTGAGGTGTTCTGTTGTCGTCATGGTGGCGAAGTACGTTCAAAGCTCGCGGCGGCCTTCACCGGAGGATGTGCCGCAGTATCAGGGATCCGGCGGCGATCAGGAGGGCGACGGCGACAAAAATCAACAAATTCGGTGACTGCAACCGAAGCGACATGCGGGCGCCGATCGGTCCGCCAAGCAAGCCTCCGGCGATAAGCGGGAAGATATCGCCGATGCGGATGTCGTCCTGCATCCCATGAATCGCAAGGCCGACCGGCGATGTAAGAAATATCGCAAAGTGAGACGTCGCGCTAATCGCATGCGCCGGTAGCTCCGAGAAATAGAGCAGCGTCGGGACAACGATAACGCCCCCTCCGACGCCGAAGAGGCTCGACACAACGCCTACGAAGAACCCGGCGGCAACCGCAAAGCGAAACGACATCGGCTTGCGCGCGTGCATATCTTCATGATCGACCCGTCCGCCGACGCGTGCTTTGCGGTTCACCACCATATCGGTGGCCACAGTTATAAGGAAAACCGCAAAGATCCAATCGAATGCCGTCTCCGTGATGTGCTTGGCGAGCACCGCGCCGAGGATGCTCCCCGGAAATCCACCCGCAGCGAGAAGCAGTCCCACCCGAACGTGAACGCGTTGCTGGAGAAAGTAGGTGAAGGCGCCGCTCGCGCTGTTTGCGACGACGAGAACGAGCGAGGTTCCGGCCGCTTCCGCCGGCTCGAGACCGAAGAACAGGCGCAGAATGGGAATGAGGATGAACCCGCCGCCGAGGCCGACCATCGAGCCGAAGATGCTCGCAACGAGCGCGGCGGCAAAGAGTTCGAGCGCGAACGTCATGGAATGCTACGTTCGCGGATCTTTCACGCGCGTTATGGCGTAGATGCGCACGGATTCGCGTTTGCCCTTGACCATCACGGGTTCCATCTCCGTCCCGACGACAAACGCCTCGACTTCCTTATAGGTGTTGTCGCTGACGATGATTTCTCCGGCCTTCGCGACATTGTAGAGGCGTGCGGCGAGATTGACGGTGTCTCCGATCACCGTGTAGTTCATCCGCGAGTGCGCTCCGAGATTGCCCATCACGACCTCGCCGGTGTTTATGCCCATCCCGACCGTGAACTCAGCCTTGCCTTGCGCCTTCCACTTCGTCGAGAGTTCGGTGATTTTTTTCTGTTGCGCGACGGCGGCGCGAACGGCGTTCAAGGCGTCGTCCGGTCGTTGATACGGTGCCGAAAATACGGCCATGACACAGTCCCCGATGAACTTATCGACGTATCCGCCGTACTCAAAAATGATCGCGCACATCGCTTCGAAGTATTCATTGAGTTGCGCGTAGATCTCCTCGGGTGTCATGCGTTCCGACATTGCGGTGAATCCACGGATATCGCTGTAGAAGATCGTGGCTGTGACTTTCTTGCCCTGCAGCGCGAGCGCCCCTCCCCGTTCGTCCTGCGCGAGAATGTCCTTCACGACGGCCGGGCTCACGTGCGTGCCGAAAAGGCCGGTCACTAGCCGGCGTTGCGATCCCTCGTGCAACACGCGGTAGAGCGCCACGAACAACGTTGCGAGCAGCATTGCGACGATAACGTGGATCAGATCTACCCAAACGAGCCTGGTTATGAAAAGAACGAGGTTTACGTACGCAAACGCAAGCGTACCCAGGAGCGATGCCGCAATCGCAAACGGAGTGCGCACGAAGGTAAAGCCCAGCGCAATAAGCAGTGGGAGCGTCACGATGAGCAAGACGTTTATCCACGCGGGCGCCGGCTGCACGTAGATTCTGCGCAGCAACTGATCGGCGAGCCGAGCGTTGACAAAGAGTCCCTCCATGCGTCCGCGAGCCGTAGTGGAGAAGTCTCCAAGGCCTTGTGCGGAGGCGCCGATGTAAATGAGCGCGCCCCGCGCAAAAGGCGCGAGTTGGCCGGCATTTTCGCGATATGCGTCGGAGAACGAAATGACGCCGCGGCCTGCAAACGCCGGGAGCAACGCTTGAGTTCCGGTTGCAATATCTTGCCGGCGCTCGATCGTCGGGGGAAGAAGAACGAACGTATGACCGTCGAGGAGTGGAACGCCTTTGAACCCGTCGTCGCGTCCCCGATACGTTTGGTAGGCGCTAGCGGCGAGTGAAAACAAACGCTCGTTTTGATGCGCGCTCCCGCTCGAATCGGTTGTGACTTGGAGCGGTTGTCCGATCAAATAGCCGCCGGGGGTGTCGACCGTCAAGAATCCGGAGGCCGCCGCGGACGGAAGCAGGCTCGGCGCCGGGCGCGATTCGCCGATTCGCCCGGCGTTTGTCGTGTCGATCGAGTAGGCGAGAACGGTTGGTAGGGAACGCATCGCCTTCGCGAAACGCGCGTCCTGCGCCGGATCGGTACTGCGCTCGAGGAATTCGATATCGAAGACAACCGTTTTTGCGCCTGCCGCCTTGAGTTTGGTCAATAAATCGCCGTAAAACCCGTGCGCGAACGGCCAGGGGCCGGGCACACCACGCTTGAGCGTGACGTCGTCGATCGTAATGATGCCGATGTCGTCGTTTGGTTGCGTGTCGTAGGCCGGTTCGGCCAGCCCGAACGAGGCTGCGCCGTCGAGCGCGCTGATGTGCGCGTTGAGATCGGCCACGTAGTGGAAGAGCGGAATCCGATCGTTCGGGATGATGAAAAGCAAAACGCCCGTGGCGCTCGCTACTGCCGCGAGAATCACGGCGAGAGCGAGCGTCCGCAGGCGCTTGTTCAAGCGGAGCGGCTTAGGCGTTTACACGACCGATATATCGGCGGTCGCGCGTATCGATGCGAATGACGTCGTCTTGGTTGACGAAGAGCGGCACGTTGACGGTCGCGCCGGTTTCCAGTTTCGCGGGTTTGCCCGTGTTCGTCGCGGTATCGCCTTTGAAACCCGGGTCCGTTTCCACAATGCGCAATTCGACGTGCGGAGGAAGTTCTACGCCGATCGGCACGCTTTCGTGCAACTGAACGTCTACCACCATGCCGTCTTTGAGAAAGTCCGCCGGGCCGCCGATGAGGTCGCGCTGCATGGTGAAGTTCTCAAACGATTCCTGGTCCATGAAATGGAAGCCGTCGGCGTCGTTGTAGAGCATTTGCATTTGGCGGTTCTCGACCGTTGCGCGCTCGAGTTTTTCGCCCGCCCTGAACGTACGTTCGAGCGTCGTGCCTGTTTTCACGTTCTTGAGACGGGTACGCACGAAGGCGGCTCCCTTGCCCGGCTTGACGTGCAGAAACTCTATGACGGTCCAAAGGTTTCCGTCCACAATAACGGTGACGCCGTTACGGAGATCGTTCGACGAAATCATGACCCGCCCAAATACGGGCCGGACCTCGCGAAGCCCTCGTTATGAATCCTTGCGAAATATGCCGATCGGGCTTTCCGTCCCCGCCCGTAGCCGGCCGATGTTCTCCCGGTGGGTCCAGATAATGAGCAGCGCGGCGAAGACGCCGTACAGGGCCTCGGGTAGCGAGCCCGTGAAGAACCACAGCGCGAACGGCGCGACCGCGCTCCCGAGCATCGACCCCACGGAAGAATATTGCGTGATCGCAAGCGCTCCGGCGAGATAGGCGGCGATCACGGCGAGTCCGGCTTTCCAGCTCAGAGCGAAGATCGCTCCGATCGATGTGGCCACGCCCTTACCGCCCTTCCATCCGAGCCACGGCGAAAAGCAATGGCCGAGGATGGCAGCTACCGCTCCGGTTGAGGCGACCAACGGGCCGAAATCCGCGAACCTGCCGTCCACCTTAAGATGGCCGTCGATTACGACCAAGGCGAGAAATGCCGGAAGAAACCCTTTCGCGGCATCGAGCACGAGTACGGCGATCGCGCCGCCCTTTCCGAGAGTGCGCAGCGCGTTCATCGCGCCGATATTCCCCGAGCCCCGCTTTCGTATGTCCGTGGAAAAAATAAAACGTCCGATCACGTAGCCGAACGGTATCGACCCGATGAGAAAAGCAGCAACCGCAAAGACGAACAAGCCGCCGAGGAGCGGCGCAGCGGCATCCACGGCTATTCTTCGCGCTCCCCGCCGTCCCGGCGCGAACGGAACTCGAGCGTGAGCGGAACGCCTTCAAAATCGTATTGCTGGCGGATCGTATTTTCGATGAAACGTTTGTACGATGACTGCACGAGGTCCGGGTCGTTGCAGTGGAAGACGAAGACCGGTGGGTGCACGCTCGGTTGCGATGCGAAGAGAATCTTAAAGAGCTTGCCGTGCATCGATGGAGCCGGATGCGCGAGCACCGCGTCTCTGATCAACGTGTTGAGTTGCGCGGTCGGTATTCGCCGTTCGAGATTTTCCGCAACGCGATTTACGACCGGCATAAGACTTCCCAGGCGGCGCTTCGTTTTCGCCGAGAGGAACGTAATCGGCGCAAATTTCGCAAAGGGAACCAAATCGTGGATGACGTTTGCAAGTTCACCCTGGCTATATTCGCCTTGTTGCTCGAGCGCGAGATCCCACTTGTTTCCAACGATGATGAGCCCTTTGCGCTCTTCGATCGCGATGCCGAGAAGGCGGCGGTCTTGCGTGGTAACGCCGATCATGGAATCGAACACCAGCAGCGCGATATCGCAACGCGAGATTGCTTTGAGAGAACGCAGCGCGGCGTAGTACTCGATCGCGCTGTGCGCTTCGGGTTTCTTGCGCACGCCTGCAGTATCGATCAAACGAATCTTGCGGTCTTGATATTGCAAGATCGTATCGATTGCGTCGCGTGTCGTGCCCGGGATGTCGGAAACGACCGCGCGCTCTTCGCCGAGCATGGCGTTGAGCAACGACGATTTCCCGACGTTCGGACGGCCGATGATCGCGAGCGCCAGTTCCCCTTCGAGCAAGGCATCGGGTGCTTGCGGAGGGAGCAGTTCGACGATCCGGTCGAGCAAGTCGCCCGTGCCCTCGCCGTGGATCGCCGAAACGGGAACCGGTTCGCCGAATCCAAGCCGCGAAAATTCGCCGTGAATTGCGTTAAGCGCATGCGGAGATTCGCACTTGTTTGCAACGAGGACGATGCGGCGGCGCGTCGCCCGTAAAATCTGCGCCACCTCTTCATCGAGCGGGTTCAAGCCCGTCAATGCGTCGACCACAAACACGACTGCGTCGGCCTCTTGAGCGGCCGCTTCGGCTTGCCGCCTCGTTGCCTCGGCAAACTGGTCGCCGTGTGCGGCATCGGCATCCGGGTCGATGCCGGCCGTATCCACCATGCTAAACGTACGGCCCCGCCATTCGCACAGGGCATAAAGCCGGTCGCGAGTTACGCCGGGGGTGTCCTCGACGATCGCGAGCCGTTGGCCGATAAGGCGGTTGAAAAGGGCGCTCTTGCCGACGTTCGGCCTTCCCACGACCGCGACCGTCGCAGGGCGAAGCGAGCCGGTGTCGGCGACTACGTTCTCTTGCACGGGGGACCTACATTCGTAGCCGCCCGGTCCCTCACCCATCGGACCGGAAGAAAGCTCGTGGAGAGCGAACAGCCGCTGCGCAGACCAATCATGCCCAACATTTATATTGAAACCTTCGGCTGTCAAATGAACGAAGCCGATTCACGGTACATTGCGGATCGCGCAGCGTCGGCCGGCTACGCCATTGCCGAAAAACCCGAAGAGGCGAACGTGCTCGTGCTCAACACGTGTACGGTGCGCGATAATGCGGAGCGGCGTGCCTACGGCCGCATGGGCCACTTCAAATCGCTGATGGACGCCGATCCGAGCGTCCGTCTCGTCGTGATGGGATGCCTTGCCGAGCAAGATCGCGATCGCATGCAAAAGATCGCGCCGCACGTCGACGCGGTGTTCGGAACCAGCGAACTCGTGCAACTCGGCAACCAACTCGAGCAGTGGGCGCCGAATTTCGACGACATCGATTTCAGCGGCGAGCGCGCGCTCCTGATGCCGCTCGGCGGTTCGGCGGACGCCGTGATCGACGCATTTTCCCATTTACGCGCTTTCGTTACCGTACAGCGCGGATGTTCGTACTTCTGTACGTTTTGCATCGTCCCGCACGTTCGCGGCCGGTTCGATCATCGCCCGATGCGCGATATTCTTGCCGAAGTTCAGGGGCACGTTGCGGCCGGCGCCCGGGAAGTGATGCTCGTCGGACAAACGGTGAACGCATGGGCTGATCCGGTAACGGGGAACGACTTCGGCGACCTTTGCCGGGCTGCCGGTGAGCTTCCGGGGCTCGAACGCCTGAGCTTCATTTCTCCGCATCCCAAGGATTTTACGGAAAAGATCATTGCCGATCTCGCTACGGTCCCGCAACTGAGCGCGCGGATTCACTTACCGTTGCAGTCGGCGAGTGATGCCGTGCTGCGACGGATGAACCGCAAGTACACCCTGGAACAGTTCCGCGAAAAGGTCGCATTCATTCACCGGTATTTGCCGGGCTGGGCGATTACGACCGACGTTATCGTCGGTTTTCCAGGAGAGACGGACGCGGACTTCGCGGCGACGCTTGAATATATCGGCGAAAACATTTTTTCAAATGCGTATATGTTTATCTATTCGATCCGGCGCGGAACGCCGGCGGCGCGCTTCGCGCAGGTGCCGGCAGAAGTATCGAGCGCGCGCTTCAAACGGCTTCTCGACGTGCAAAATGCGTCGTGTCGCGCATACCACGATCGCAAAATCGGCAGCACGGTCCGCGCGCTCATCCAGGGCCCTTCGAAGAAAGACCCGGCGAAACTCGCCGCTAAGACGGCGGACAACGTCACGGTCATCGCACCGATGCCCGGCGACTACGAGGCGGCGCTCTACGCTCGCGAGCCGTGGCTCGATATCGCGATCGAGACCGCGCACGTCTGGGGCTGCACCGGGACGATACTGCGTCGGGCCGAACGACTCGACGGCAAGGCAAATCCGGCTCCGCATCCGGTAGTTTCGTTGTTGTAGGTGTCCGAAGCCGTCAAATACTCGCCGATGCTCGAGCAGTACTTTGGGATGAAAGCCCGACATCCCGAAGCTCTGCTGCTTTCGCGTGTCGGTGATTTTTACGAAGCGTACGGCGAAGACGCAGAAACGGTAGCGCGAGCGCTGCAGATCGCGCTCACGAGCAAGGAAGCGGGGGCGGGCCGGCGAGTTTCAATGGCCGGAGTTCCTCATCACGCACTAACGGGGTATCTTGCGAAGCTCGTGCAGCAGCGCTTTGTTGTAGCACTTGCCGAGCAACTCGAGGCGCCCGTTCCGAACAGACTTGTACGTCGCGACGTGGTGCGAATCGTGACGCCCGGTACGCTCATTGAAGATCATCTGCTCGACGGTAAGCAGAACAATTACCTCGCAGCCATGACCGTGCTTTCGGAGACGTTCGCGATTGCCTATGCGGACGTGTCCACCGGGCACTGCGCCGCGACGGCGATCGGCGGTGACAATGCCTACGACGAATTGATCGCGGAACTCGGGCGGATCGGCCCGGCGGAGATCGTCGCCGATTTACCGGCCGACGTGCGAGCGATGATGGCGGCGGCGGTCGAAGCGCTTGGGGCGCGGCTTGCGGCTCCGTCGCTCGGCCTCGTCGAAGCACGCGAACGGCGCGGGGTGGACGGATTTTCCGCCGACGAGTCGGTTGCAATGCACCGGGCGCTCGATGCGCTTGCCGGCTTTATCAAACGCACCGGCGTTGCGGGGGGCGACGGCGGCCTCAACGCTCCGGAGTTTTACCGGCGTCAGGGATTTCTCGCGCTCGACCCGTCGACTCGCAAGCATTTGGAACTGCTTCGCGCGCAAGGCCAAAACTCGCGCGCGACGCTCCTCGCTACGCTCGACCGGTGCGAAACCGCAATGGGCTCGCGCATGCTCGGGCGCTGGATTCTCGCGCCTTTGGTCGACCGGAAGGCGATCGAAGCGCGCCAGAGCGCGATTGCCGTGTTAATCGGCGAGCACGCGCGCCGCGAGGCGATGCGCGAAATTCTCCACGGATGTTTCGATCTCGAACGCATCGCGCAGAAAGTGCGCTTCAGGCGAGCGGGTCCCCGCGATCTTGCGTCGTTGCGCCGCACGCTCGACATGCTCCGGCCGCTGCCGCAAGTAGCGCCTATCTCGCTGCAGGCGGCCGTCGCGCGGATTTCGGGCTTTGACGACGTGCTTGCGGACTTGATGAAATCGCTCGTCGACGAACCGCCCGCTCAACTGGTAGACGGCGGCGTCATTCGTCCCGAGGCCGATCCGGAACTCGCGGAATGCGTGCTGCTCCGCACCGACGCGCGCTCGAAACTCTTGGAACTCGAAGAGCGCGAGCGGGAACGCACGGGCATCAAGTCGCTGAAGATCAAGTTTGCCGCCGCCTTCGGATACGCAATCGAAATCAGCAAATCGAACGTTGCCGCCGTGCCGCCCGACTACGTACGCAAACAGACGCTTACGACCGGCGAGCGGTTTATTACGCCCGAACTCAAAGAGTTGGAACTCGCCATCTCAACGGCGCAGTCGCGGCAATTGCGTCTCGAGCAGCGCCTCTACGATGAGTTGCTCGAACGCCTCGGCGCGCGCGCCGAGGCATTGCTCGCCGCGGCCGACGCGATTGCCGAAATCGACGTCTACGCCGGGCTCGCGACGTGCGCGGCGGAGCGCGGCTACGTGCGGCCGGAGTTTCTCGATGAGAGCACGCTCGAAATAGACGACGGGCGACACCCGGTCATGGAGGCAATTCTCCACACGAATTTCGTGCCGAACGATCTTTCCTTGCGCACGAACGACCACCGTTTCATTCTGCTCACCGGCCCAAACATGGGTGGAAAATCGACCTATTTGCGGCAGACCGGTCTGCTGACGATCATGGCTCAAATCGGGTCGTTCGTGCCGGCAAAATCCATGCGTTTGGGAGTCGTCGACCGGATCTTCACGCGAATCGGCGCGGGCGACGATCTGGCTTCGGGACAATCGACGTTTTACATGGAGATGGCTGAGGCGGCAAACATTTTACGGCGTTGCACGCGCCGGTCGCTTTTGCTCATCGACGAAGTCGGACGCGGGACCGGCACCATCGACGGCCTTTCCATCGCGCAAGCGATTTGCGAGTTCTTGACGGGGCTTGAAGATCAATCGCCGATGGCACTTTTCGCAACGCACTTTCACGAACTCTGCGCGCTCGCCGATCATTGGAAGCTCGTTGCCAACTATCATATTACCGCCGTTGAAAACACCGCGCGTGACGGCGCGCCGGTTTTTTCCCACCGCGTTCAGCCCGGAAGTTCCTCGCGTTCTTTCGGCATTGAAGTAGCGAAGATGGCCGGCATGCCGGATGCGGTCGTCGAGCGCGCGCAAGAAATCGCCGACGCGCTTTCCGGAAAGGCCGACGTCGAGGAGCAAGTTCCGTTGCGCCGCCCCTTACCGAAGATCGTCCCAGCCGAACGGCAACTGACATTCCTCGATTCGTAAGATGAT
>JBDTFK010000094.1:0-3155 GCA_039937995.1 Vulcanimicrobiaceae bacterium
TCGTTGAAATAGAGTTTTGTATTTTGGTCTGTCGTGCCGGTCGCGACCATTCCGAAGATTGCCGCGCCCACGCCCTTGTCGACGTTGCGGACGAAGAGCATGTGTCCCGTGGTGGTCGAAATCTCGACCATCAGGTTTTTGCCGTTTGGATCGAGCGTGTTGCCCACAATCAGGTTCCCGTTCGGCAACAGCGCGGAGCTGATGGGTCCGTTAAGCGGCGCTCCCGCGAAAATGAGTTTTCCGCGCTTTGCAAATGGACCGCTGAATGTTTTCCCGTCGGGGCCAACCGCGATTCCACCGGCGGGTATCGTGGTAACGTGGTTGAGCGCGACGATCGTATTCGTCGTTCCGTCGATGACGTATAGGCGGTCGAGTTTTGTGTCGTACTGCAATCCGGAGGGTCCGAGAATGCTTCCCGGTTGCCCCTGATTCACGCCGAATCCGGACGCGATCCGGTCGAACGTGTAATTAAAGCTGGTATCGACGTTGATGCGAACGATGCTACCGTCGGCGGCATTGCTTTCATAAAATGCCGAGCCGCCGGTGGGACCGATTGGTGAGAACGCTTGTCCAAAAGGACGATACCATGGGTATTGTGTCAGGGCGGTGACGAACATTCCGCTCGACGTGAAGATCGGGTTGTCGTTCGCGCTAAATGCCGCGACCCACGGGTCGTCTCCGGGGCTTAGTGCGAGGGCGTCGCAGCCGCGCAGAGACTTATGTTGGGCTAAGCGCATCGGTACGGCCCCGACGGTCGGATGCAGGACTTCTATGGTCGTGCCCGTGCCTTGAACGTTTGCCTTGTTATTGAAATTGCAAATGACGAAGTCGCCCGCTTTGATCTTCCCCGAAGTGCTGCGGGCGACGTCTAGGCCGTAGGGATTTTGATCGCCGTTCATCGGGTCGACCGTCGAGCCGATGGTTTTTTTAACGGTGAGTTGCTTGAGCACGGAAACGGAATCGCCGCTCGCAACGCCTGCCTGGGTGCCGGCGTCGCCAAGTGACATTGGGGTCACCGATTGGCCGCCGCCGGTCATCGGCAAGGCGCTCGTCGTTGCGGTGCTGGAGGAGCCGCCGCCCCCGCACGCGCTCAGCGAAAGCAGAGCGAGAATGGGAACGAGAACGGCAACGTGAGGCCGGATGGGATTCATCGTTTGTAAACCTCGTGAAGCGCTAATGCATCTAAGGCCACGAACGTATGCGCAAGAAATGAAGAAAGGCTGAATCCGAAGCAAGCATCCGGGCGGAAGATTGTGACCCGGAGCGCAATGCGCTACCGGGTCATATCCCTATTGACAGCCCGTGTTATTTCCGTTCCCGGTGAGCAGCACGTAGGCGTCGTTTGACGCAACGGTCAGCGGGTTTGTTATCGCGCGGCCTTCGAGATCGACGTACGTGTGGTTGGTGGGAAGCGTCGCAGTTTCGCTCGGAATCGGAAGGGAACCCGAGTTTACGACGGAGATTCCACCCGAAAACCGGCGGTACCATATTTGCGGATTCCTCGGATCGTACGTCGCACCGCCGTACATCTCTTTGCACGGCGTGCCGATCGATGCCGTATACTCCTGGTGCCATTGCTCGGTTCCGTATCCGTAGGTCGTGCATGGTTGCGTGCAGTTGTCGGGTGCCGTAAAGAGATACGCCCCTTGTTCTTCGCCCATAAGATACGTCGCAATCGAGTATTCGAGCTCCAGCGGCGATACGAAGGTTTGCCCTTGGTCGAACTTATCGATGATGCCGATTGCGACATTGTGCGACTGCAGCCATTTCATCCAATTCACCGTCACCAGAAACACGCCGGCGTTTCCTTGCCTTTGGTAGAACCCGTAGTCGGAAAATCCCGGTTCGACCATCTCCATATCGACCAAAGAGAGCAGCGCGATTTCGTTCGGGTCTGACTGGCTCTGAACCGTGTGATTGACGAAGATTTCGAGGTGGCTTGCATTCAGAAGGCTGCGCGCCGTCCGTAGCCAGTTCAGCATATCGACGCCGTACTGTGGGTCGCTTTTTGATGCGTACCGGCGAACAAACGTGCCGTTTTGATAGACGCCGCAAGCGTAGTAACCCGGAATGATTGATTGACCCAGCTCGGGGTTTCCGCCCACAAGAATGTTGTTGAAATTGATCTGATCGAACGCTGCAGCCTCATAGTGATTTGCTATCAGGTACGGAATTAAGCTCTGCTGGAGTTGATACTGGATGACGAGCGGGTTGTGAATGTCAAGCGGGACGTCGGGAAATCCAATTCCGGGCACGTACGCGATTTGGGTAGTTGGATTGTTGTTCGTATCGCATGTGTAGAGAATCCAATCAGGATGGTTCGCCTTCCACCACGCAAGGTTGTTGCCGGAAATAAGGTTTGAGTCTTCAGGCGGCACGTAATACCGCGAGATTTGCGTTCTCGGATTTCCCTGATACCACGGCAGCGGATTGAACGAAGACCATACGGCTGCGTAGCGGTACGCGTCGGCAATAATTTGCGAACTCGGCATTTGCGGTCCGCGCGGTGGGAAAAAGTCAAAGACTTGAAACGGAGCGATGCGCCCCCACGAGCTTGGCAAATTGCTGGTGAGCGGCGGCGGCGGAGACTGGGTGCCGCTCGCGATCGGCGTTGTTGTCGGAGTTGGGCGAGGGGTAGGCGTCGCGGTTGGGTGCGGGGTCGGCGTCAAGCCCGGCGTCGGCGTCGCGGTTGGGCGCGGGGTCGGCGTCAGGCCCGGTGAGGGCGTCGGGGTCAAGCCCGGCGACGGCGTCGGCGTGGAGCCGCCTCCACCCGGCGGTATGGACCCGTTCCCACCGCCGCCTCCGCCACCGCACGCGGCCAAAAGAGCAAGGAAAGCGATTACCGACAGTTTTGCAGACGTCTTCAATTCAGGCACCTTATTTGGGAACGGGCGTTACTAGCTTCGAATGTTATATCACAAACCGAGTTCCTTTCATGCCCCCTCGACGCCGACAAAAACCGTACCGTAACAATACGATAACCGCGCGCTTGGTTCGGACAATAACTTAACCGACGGGGCGTCCGGCTGCGAGGCGTGTGCCTGCTACCCCCGGTCTATAGCGGTGCGCGCGGAGAGAAGATGCTCGTCAAAAGGTCCGGGGTGCCCGCGATACGTTCGAGTTGCGGGTAGCGATTGCCGCCATAAGCAGCGACG
>JBDTFK010000095.1:0-8116 GCA_039937995.1 Vulcanimicrobiaceae bacterium
CATCGTGTAGTAAAGCGCGCGAGCGCGCGACGGTCTCATCGCGCTGCGTCCGAATCCGGTGAAGCGTATTGCGTGCGCCGCCCGGCAGCGCCGCAAGAAGGACGTCGCGGTCGTGAACGTTGCCGAGCGTATCTTGGAGCTGCGCTAGGCGGACGCTCGCGGCGTGCAAGGCCGGTTCGAAATTGGAAAATCGTTCGAGTGCGTACCGGAGGCGTTTGCACGCAATGCGGAGCGCGTGCAATTCGTCCGGCCGTCCGCGCCGCAGCGCCGGCGCGAGCGCTAACAATTCGGCGAATCGCACGATCGCGATGCGCCGCATCGCACCGTCCACGCCGCCTACGTCGTCGAAATCGATCGGCCGGGCTTTCATCGTGCTTTGAGGCCGTTTGCCGCGCGTCTGACGCGGCGTAGCCCGGCGCGCTCCCGTAAGCGCAGATCCCGGAGGATCGGAGCCACGATCTCGCGTTCGCTTTCGTCGAGCGCCGCTTTGAGCATTGCCCGCAGGACCGTTGCGTCGCGCGTCTTTCCGGCGCGCTTGACGATGCGCCGCAAACCTTTCTCGCTAACCGCCGGCAGCACGCCGCCCAAATCGTCGTAAAGCGAACGCAAGCGGCGTCCGGCAGTCCGCAGCGTGTGAAGTCGATCGGCGGTCGGCTTCCGGCAAAATTCGTCGCGAGCGGCGTGAAATGCGTCGGCTTCACGTTCGGACAGCGCGGCAGCCCATGCGCGGACGCGATCGTCGGACATTCCGACTGATTTGTGGCAGCCGGTCGCGGCTCACCTTTGCAGTATCTCCTCAAAGCCGCGGATAACACCGAAAACGTGACCTTATCCCTCGCGTCAATTCTGGCCGAGAGTGCGTTGCGTCATCCGGACCGCACGGCCGTGGTTTTCGGCCCGGAACGCATCACGTACCGCGACTTGTGGGAACAAGCTCGGCGTTACGCAGCCGCGTTAGCTGCCCGCGGCGTCGTCGCGGGTGAGAAAATCGCCATAATGACACCCAACTCGCCCGACTTTCCGCGCGCGTATTTTGGTGCGCTCGCACTTGGCGCGGTAATCGTTCCCATTCACCTCCTACTCTTGGCAAATGAAGTGCAATTCGTGCTCGAAGATAGCGGGAGCAAACTGTTGCTTTGCGCGAGCTCTTGTGCGGAAGGTATCAAGGGTGCGCGGCAGTGCGGCGTCGATGTCGTAGATTTCGACTGCATGCAGCAGCTTTGCGCTAGCTACGAAGGGATAGAGAGCTATTTTCAGCGCGACGCACTCGACGATGCCGTGATTCTCTATACGAGCGGCACGACCGGAAAACCAAAAGGCGCCGTACTGAGCAACGCCAATCTGGTTATGAATGCCTCCGTTACGGCAAACGATCTTTTTCATATCGCTCCGGAAGACGTGTTGATCGGGTGCTTGCCGCTTTTTCATGCTTTTGGGCAGACCGTCGTAATGAACGCGGCGTTCCGCGCCGGCGCAAGCGTCGTTCTTATGCCGCGATTTAGCGGTGACGCCGCCCTCGACGTACTCGTCACCGAAGCGGTCACCATGTTTATCGGTGTGCCGACGATGTACGCTGCTTTGCTCGAATCCGCTAAATCTCACGCCGGCCGCCCCAATTTGCGGGCCGCAATATCCGGCGGCTCACCATTGCTTGTAGCGGTGCTCGAAGAGTTCGAGCGTGTTTTCGAAGCGCCGGTTTACGAAGGTTACGGTCTTTCTGAAACCTCTCCGGTAGCCTCATTCAATCAGGAGAGTTTTGGAAGAAAACCCGGAACCGTGGGCTGCGGAATCTGGGGCGTCGACGTACGCGTCGCGCGAGCGGAGTTGGAGGACCGGATCGAGTTCGTGCCGTTGGGAGATTTGGGGGAAATCGTCATACGCGGGCATTGCGTTTTCAAAGGCTATTTGAATCTTCCGGAAGCGACCAGGAGTGCAATCGTGGATGGGTGGTTTCGAACCGGAGATTTGGGTACGCGGGATGACGGCGGTTTTATTACTATTGTGGATCGCAAAAAAGACATGATCTTGCGCGGAGGTTTCAACGTCTATCCGCGCGAGGTGGAAGAAGTTTTGATCCGGCATCCCGCCGTCGCACAAGTTGCGGTTATCGGCATTCCCCACCCGATGCGTGGAGAAGAAGTCGTGGCGGTTATCGTTCGCGATCCGCAATCGCCGGAGGTTTCCGGGCAGGAAGTGATCGCGTGGGCCAAAGAGCAAATAGCCCGTTATAAATATCCGCGTATCGTTCATTTTGTCGAGTCCTTCCCACTGGGGCCAAGCGGAAAAATCCTCAAGCGCGAACTCATAGCCCGTTTCTCCCAAAAGACGCCGGCTTCATGACGGACATCGATCGCCAACCGACCCCGGTCAAAGAGACCCGGTTCGGTGCATTGACATCGAACATATGTTCGATTACGATGATCCCCCATGCGCTTACCGGCTGCTTCCCCCGACCCTCGGCGCGACGCTTTTAACGAGCTAAAACAGCGCCTCCATGGAGCGCGAGCCGCTACCGCCGTGGCGCTCAACTCAGGTATCCCGACGGGACTCTCCGGCCTCGACCGCCTGCTTGGGGGAGGCTTCCCGTGCGGCATTCTGGTCACGCTTGAGGGTAGCCGCAGCTCCGGACGGTGGACCATCGTTGCCGGCCTGCTCGCGGCGGCTACCCGATGCGGCTTAGGCGCCGTGATCGACGCGGGCGAACTCTATCCGCCGGCGCTCGCCCAAGCGGGCGTGCGTCTGGATCGCTTGCTCGTCGTCCCTGCCCGGACTCCCCTAGGCATCGCTCGAGCCGCCGATATTCTTTTGCGCTCGCGAGTGGTACGGGTCGTGATTATGGGCGCACCGGTCTTGCGCGCTGCGGTTTGGGCGCGGCTCGCCGGACTCGCGCACCGGGCGGGAGCCTTGCTCGTTGTCGTTACCACCGCCGTTGACGCGGAACTCGCTGCATCTGCGGGGATGCGATTGGGATGCGCCTTGCTACGCCTCGCCGTTTTCGGTTCGCGCGGTCTGTGGTGTACTTTTGCGGGATTCACGGTGCACACTGAAGTGCGCAAACACAAACGCCTCGCCCCGGGAGCGTCAAGTTGCACGCGCGTCGGCACACCGGCCGACGGTGCGCTCGTGCGAGAGCGTACTCTCAAACGGACTCCTATACAGGCGCTCGCGAGCGATCGTTAAGATGCTCGTGTGTTTGCGCGTACCTCAATACCCACTCGCAGTCGTTCTCGACGGTGCGCCGCCGGGGAACGTGCCCGTGCTCGTGGCCGACCGGCTAGAGCGCGGCCGCGTCATCGCGCTCGACGATCGCGCGTACGCCGATGGATCGCGCGTCGGTCAAACGATTGCGCAAGCGGCTGCGGCTACGTCGCAAGCCCGTGTCGTCGTTTACGACCCCGCGCGCGGTCACGCGCTATGGAACGAAATGCTCGATGCGCTCGATGCGGTAACGCCGCTGATCGATGACGTCCGTGAGGGCCTCGCATTTCTCGATATGCGCGGCATTGCGGGCGATGCACCGGTATGGATGGCACAGATTCGCGAAGTATCGGCGCGGTTTTCCATGCCGTTGTGTTTGGGGACCGGCGCAAACCGGTTCTGCTCGTACGCGGCAGCGTGGATCGGCGACGGCACGATTCTCACCCGCGGTGAAGAAGCGCAACGCTTGCATTCCTTGCCGCTCCAAGTGCTCGAACTCGACCCGGACACCCAAGAACGTTTACACTTGCTCGGCATCGCGACTCTCGGCGAACTCGCAAAACTCCCGCACGGGCCGTTCGAGCGCCGCTTCGGACGCGACGCCGCGCGCCGGCACGAGTGGGCGCGCGGAATCGACCGGACCCCGTTCGTCCCCCGCGGACACTCGGTTACGATCGAAGCGTCGATGTTCGGCGAAGGTCAAGCGGACGACGAAGCGCAGGTCTTTTTTGCGTTACGCATGGTATTAACGCGGATCTGCAGCGACCTAGGACGATGCGGGAAGCGCGCGAACGCGCTGCAATTGCGCCTCGAACTCGATAGCGGCGACCGCCCGGTGCTCGACGTCTTGCTCGTAGCCCCGACTTCCGACGAACGCTCGATGTTCGAAGTCTTACGCGCTAAACTCGAAGGATTGCAATTCGCTGCGCCGGTTGTCGGCTTGCATTTACGCGCGTTGCGCCTCGAAGAAGGCGGAGAAGAGCTCGCTCTCTTTAGCGGCGGAGATATCGACACGCAACGCATTGCGGTAACGCTCGCTCGCCTGGAGGCGGTGCTCGGAGAGCCCGCGCTTCGAGCCGAGCTCCGCGACGCGCATCCGCTCGAAGAACGCTATGCCTACGAACCCTTCACTATTCCCAAACGCCATGCGTGCGAGGCACCACTTGCGACCTTGCCCGCAACCGTTCCGCAACTACGGCTGTTGCGCGTGCAAGAAACCGATGTGCGCGTATTGCGTGGAGAACCGGCATTTGTGGGTACGCCATTCCAGGCCGTCCTCGAATGCGCGGGGCCGTGGCGGATCGAGGAGGGGTGGTTCGGAGCCGCCGTCGTGCGCGACGAGTACGATGTGCTGCTCGAAGACGGCGAAATGTATCGTATCTACCGACAAGGAGCTCGCTGGTATGTTAGAGGTGTCTATGATTGAAGCCGTGCCGACCGGGTGCGAGCGCTTCCAACGCGTCGCATCGGCATGGTTACGTAGCGGCGAAATTACGCGCACCAATCATCTGCTCTCGCCGCTCGAAGAACTTGCCGGTTTCAATTACGGTTTCGTCTATCTCTTAGAAATTTGCGATAACCCGCGCGCAAAACGCTGCAACGCCGTCAAATTGGGATATTCCGTTCATCCGGCACGCCACATTCGCGAACTTCGCCACGTCCACGGCGAGCATTTTCGCTTGCGGGCGTGCTTTGTCGGCGACCGGCAACAGGAGCGCGACATGCAGGCGCGTTTCGTGAATTTGCGGATTGAAGACGAACGTTTTCTTGCAAGTGAAGCGATTGATGCCGTATACGCGCAAGAACGCGAGCGCGCCCGCGCCCGCTTTCGAGCGTTGCATCTCTGCACGCCGGATTGCCCCCAAATCGTCAAACGATTGGATTTGCGAATGCTACGCACATGGCTCGGGCGGTAAATGGATATGCCGAACTTCACTGCCGTTCAAATTTCACGTTCCTCGACGGAGCGTCGCATCCGCAAGAGCTGATCGAGCGCGCAAAGGAACTCGGAATACCGGCCGTTGCCCTCACCGATCGCGATGGGCTCTACGGCACCGTGCGATTCGCACGAGCGGCAACGCGAGCCGGAATACAGGCGGTCGTCGGAAGTGAATTGACGTTTGCGGATGGGTCGCGCGTCGTACTGATCGTTGAAAACGAACGCGGGTACGCCAACTGCTGCGAGCTGATCTCAATCGCGCAATTACGCGGAAGTAAGCGCGATGCGAAGCTGCTCCTAGAAGATATCGACGGCCGAACCGCAGGCCTCTGCGCACTTTCCGCCGGACCCGGCGGAGCAATCGATCGAGCGTTGCGCCGCGGAGACCGCGCTGCCGCCCGCGAGTACGCCGGTCGTTTCCGCGCGCTCTTCGGGGAGCGCTTTTACATCGAACTGCAACATCATCTCACATCCGAAGAGGCGCTTCGCAACGTCGAGTTGGTAAGCATCGCGCGCGAATTGAACATACCATACGTGGCGACCAACGGCGTCGCATACGCGCGCCGCGAGGACGCGCCGCTCGCCGACGTGCTCTGCTGCATAAGAGAAACCGTCGATCTCGTGCGAGCGCGCGCCGAACACAGGCTCCGTCCCAATGCCGAATACCACCTCAAAAGTGCCGCAGCCATGCGGCGCCTTTTTGCGCCGTATCCCGAAGCGATCGATGCCACGCTTGCCATTGTGGAACGCGCGCAATTCCGGCTCGATCGCCTTACCGGGCAATTCCCGGTCTTTCCCGTATCCGAGGGTAAGACGCGGCAGACGTATCTACGCGAACTCGTGTATGCGGGCGCTACACAACGGTATGGACTACCGTTTAGCGGAGCGGTCGAACGGCAGTTGGAATACGAACTCGGCATCATTGCAAAGATGGACCTTGCGGGATACTTCCTCATCGTTTGGGATATCGTGCAAGCCGCGGATCGTTTGGGCGTGCTGTGTCAAGGACGAGGTTCTGCGGCAAATTCCGCGGTGTGTTACGCGCTCGGCATTACGGCCGTCGACCCGGTAGGGATGGACTTACTCTTCGAGCGTTTTATGTCGGAGGAGCGCCAAGAGATCCCCGACATCGATATCGACTTCGCGCATCAAGACCGCGAAAAAATCATTCAATATATCTACGATCGTTACGGGCGCAGCAATGCCGCGATGGCGGCAGAAGTCGTGAGCTACCGCACGCGTTCGGCCATTCGCGACGTTGGGAAAGCGCTCGGCCTCACCCTCGCGCAAGTCGATCGGGTAGCGCGCGAATTCGACGCGCGCGAGTCGCTTGCCGGTGCGACGGGCCAAGATTCCGGGCCCGGTCCCGAGCCGGAGATTGCCGCGCCGGTCGGCGGCGAGATCGCGGACCGGCTCTACACGTTCTGCCGGCGTATCGACGGCTTTCCGCGGCATATGGGCATTCATTCCGGCGGTATGGTGATCACGCGCGATCCGCTCGTTCGCGTTGCGCCGATAGAATGGGCGACGATGCGCGATCGCACGATCGTTCAGTGGGACAAAGACGATTTGCAAGAACTCGGTTTGATTAAAATAGACCTGCTCGGCTTGGGGATGCTCTCTTTACTGCGCGAAGCTTTTGCGTTGCACAAACGTTGCTTCGATACCGGCCTTTCGCTGCATACGATTCCGCCCGGCGATAAGCCGTCGTACGAGATGATGCAACGAGCCGATACGATCGGCGTATTCCAAATCGAATCGCGCGCGCAACAATCGATGCTTCCACGAATGAAACCCGTATGTTTTTACGATATCGTCATGCAAGTCGCAATCATACGGCCCGGGCCGATTCAAGGCCAGATGATCCATCCGTTCCTGCGCCGCCGCGCGGGGTTGGAGCCCGTGACGTATCCGCATCCAAAATTGCGTGCGGTACTCGAGCGTACGATGGGCGTGCCGCTCTTTCAAGAACAAGGCATGCGTCTGGCAATCGAGGCGGCGGGGTTTTCTCCCGGAGAGGCCGATAAACTGCGACGCGCGATGGGGCACAAACGCTCGCACGAGCGGATGCGGGATATCTATCCGAAACTCATCGACGGCATGGTGCAAAACGGCATCGACCGCGCCGCAGCCGAGCAGCTCTTTCATATGCTCGAAGGCTTTGCGGATTACGGCTTCCCCGAATCGCACGCCGCAAGTTTTGCTTTGCTTGCATATGCATCGGCATATGTGAAGTGCCATTTCCCCGCAATTTTTGCCGCTGCAATTCTTAACGTGCAACCGATGGGTTTTTATTCTACGGAAGTGCTCGTGAACGACGCGAAACGCCACGCCGTTATCGTCAAACCGATTGAAGTTAATGCAAGCGAATACTATTCGTTCGTCGAGCCCGACGGATCGCTGCGCTTGGGGTTCCACCTGGTGCGCGGGCTCGGAGAAGGGCAGAAGGAACGCTTGGAAGCGGCAATTACGGGAGGGCCGTTCGAAGATCTCCTCGCATTTGCATCGCGGACCCAATTGGAAAAAAAAGCAATCGAAAACCTCGCCGTCGCCGGCGCCTTCGCACCCTGGTACCGTTCGCGGCGAGATGCGATGTGGGCGCTGCGGGCACTCGACGAACGCGAAGCGCGCGGCGAACTCGGGAGGCTCATGGACATGGAAGAGCCGGCCGTGCAATTTGCGGCGATTGCGCCGAAACAGGAAACCGCATTCGATCTCTGGTCGACCGGCGTAACGACGAAGAAGCATGCCATCGAACATTTCCGCGCCGCGCTCGACGCCGCGCGGGTGGTCGTTGCCTCGCGGCTAAGCAAAATGCCGAGCAATCTCATCTGCCGCGTGGGAGGCCTCGTCATCACCCGGCAACGCCCAGGAACGGCAAAAGGCTTCGTGTTTCTCACGCTGGAGGACGAGACCGGCCTCGTCAACGTCATCGTGCGTCCGGACGTCTACGAACGCTACCGTCGCGTCATCCGCACC
>JBDTFK010000096.1:0-7040 GCA_039937995.1 Vulcanimicrobiaceae bacterium
AGGCGTTCGGCCTCAGCGAAGCTCGCGTCTTCCGGAGCAAACACGATTTGCGTCAAACCGTCGCGATCGCGCAAATCGACGAAAATGAGTCCGCCGTGGTCGCGACGGCGATTCACCCAGCCGTTAAGCTCCGCCCGCCCGCCCGCGTCGGTTCCACGCAATGCGCCGCATGAAAAACGTTCGATCACTTGCTTTCGTCCTTATCGTCCAACGCTTGCTTGATTCCGGACACGTAATAATATTGCGCAACAAGGTCGCGCGCGAATTTGCTCTTCCCCGCCCGATCGCCGAAGTAGCCGAGCAGCGCCGGAACGCGGGTCAAGAAACTGTGCAAGCCGAGCGAAACGGGCGTCATGCCGAGATTCATTTTCACCGCCAAGTCCGGATGCTTGCGGTAGAAGCGAACCGTGGAACGGCCGGCGAGTTTCATTTTTTCCAACTGGTCGTCGTGCGGCACGTCCTGGCAATGGTAGTTCACCGCCAGCGGTTCGTACAAAATGCGAATGCCCGCTTTTTCGAGCCGGTACCCGAGCTCTAAATCTTCGTGTCCGTATCCCGTGAACGATTCGTCGAAGCTTCCGGCACGCACGAGGGCCTCGCGCCGCACCGACGCATTGCCGGTAAGGAAATAGAGCCAGGGCAACCGCTTGCGTTCCGGTTTGTGCAAAAATCCGCGTTCGAGCGGATGATCGCGTTTGAAAGCGTAGTCTTCGAGGTCTTTGACTTGCACTTCGAGACCCACGACGGCGATGTTTTCTTGCGCGCGGTGATGCTGCAGATGACGGCTCAGAAGATCGGGCGACGCGAGAATATCGGAGTCGTTGAAGAGCACGACGTCGCCTTGGGCGGCCGCGATTCCCGCGTTACGCGCCATCGCGCGCCCACTGTACGCGCCCGGAAGGTGGCGGACGTTCGGATACTCCGCATTGATCCCGGCAAGATATTCTTTCGTTCCGTCGGTGGAGAGCGAATCGCACACCAACAACTCATAGCTGCCCGCCGGCAAATCTTGCGCGAGCAACGTCGGTATCACATGTTGTAATGTATCCAACCGGTTGTAGGTTGGAATGACGACTGAAATTTCAGGCATTGATAAGATCGGTGACGCCTCGGACAATCTCGTTGCGAAAAGCCGCGAGCGCCGATTCGTCGTCGGAATCCGGCTTGCGAACGAGCACGCTGGGCACCCGGTACGGCGCCCACTCCTGCGAGTTCAACCGGAAATAGCGGTGTTCGAAGGCGACAACCGTGGGCCTGCGCATTGCGCTTGCGACATGAGTCGCCCCGGTGTCGACCGTTACGACGCAACGCGCACGTTCGAACAGCGCCGCCCAACCGTGGAACGGCAGGCCGCGGACGACGACGTGCCCCTCCCGCTCGAACGCCGGCACGAACTTCTCGCACTCGACCGCGCTACTAACGATCAGCGGGGCTCCCAGCGCGCGTAGTTGGTCCATGAGCGTCAGCGAGCTCGCAAGCGTGTTGCCCGTCGAAAACCATCGCAGGCCCAAATGTACCACGACCGGCCGGCCCGGCAGGAACGCGACCGACGCGCGATCCGCGTCGGTCACGTCGACCCGTAGCGATTCAACGCGCGTCGTCGCGCCGCCGAGCGCAACGAGTTCGAGCAGTTGGTCGACTTCGTGCGGCACGATACGCGAGGGGTCGCGTTCGCTCAATTCCGGATCGGCGGGCGAAATCAACACCCGATCGAGAAACAAACGCGATGTAAGCCGCGCTACCCAACGGCGCACGTACGTGTAGCCGACCCGCACGCGCGCGCGCGTGGCACCTACCAATTCCACGTCTTGCGCCCGGGGTGCGAGGGCGACAGCAAGGTCGTACCCGCGATAGCCCGCGCCGAACGCCTGCGGTTTCACCTCGCGGGGTAGATCGACAAGTTCGTCCACGTCGGTATTGCGTTCCATCACAACGCGGTTGTACGGACTCGTCACCATCGTGATACGCGCATCCGGAAACGATGCTCGAACGCTTGCAATCGCCGGCGTAGAAAGCACGAGATCTCCAATGCGGTCAGTACGCGAAAGCAGAATCCGCATCATTGCGGCGTCACAAAGTCTTGGATTTCAATTGGCGCAGCGTGGCTTCGAGTTCTTCGAAATATGCGTCGCTTGCTAGGCCGTTTGCCGCGCGTAGTTCGCGGTTGGAGAGCGGGCGGTCGTGCGAAAGATCTCCAAGCGCCGCCCGGTATTTCTTGGCGGTGCCGATTCCACGGCTCCAATCGTGTAGCGCGCGCTGCGCGGGATTCATTCCCGTGGCCAGATACGTCCGCCAGTGGGGATGAATTGTCGCAAGTTGCACGGCGGTGCGCGCTTGTGCGCGCGCTTGTCGGATCATTTTCTCGACGTTTCCACTGCGCGGACGAGGTTTATAGTGGTAGGCGAGCGCCTTCGGGTTGAATAGCGCGCGCACCCCGCCGAAGCGCAAGCGTAGCCCAACATCAATATCTTCCCAACCGTACTCGGAAAACGATTCGTTGAACCCGCCGATTGCGCGAATCGTGCGTAGCGGGACCGATACGTTAGTCGTCCAAAAAAAATTGCCGCTGTAGTGTTTTACGCTCCAGACCGGCGGCGGGAGATCGTCGAAGTTCTCGACGTTGATCGCGCCCCCACGAACGATCGCGTGCGGCGCGCGTTCGTGGGAACGCAAATGCTCCTCGACGAAATTCGGCAACGGCAGCACGTCGTCGTCGATAAAAATAATCCGCTCGCCGCTCGCGCCCGCAATGCCCGCGTTGCGACCTTTTGCAAGCCCCGAATTCGCCTGGTTGATGACGACGAACCGGCAGCTCGCGCGCGTCTGAGCGCGACCGATCACTTGCGCGGTTTCATCAGTCGAGCCGTCGTTTACCAGGACGACCTCGTATCCGCCGGAATCGATCGTTTGTTCGAAACATGCGTCGAGCACACGCTCGAGCAGATGGGCGCGATTATACGTGCAAAGTTGAAGCGTCGCTCGCAAGCGCTGCCTCCGTTTCAGCGAGGATGCGCGGCACGTCGAGATTCGCAATGCACGCATAGTCGGCGCACGTTTCTTTTTTGTCTCCCGCATGGCACGGATACGACGCACGCACAACCGCGGTGCGCGCGCCGAGCGGCGCCCAACGCTCCGGAAAGTCGCTCTGAAATGGGAAAATGCCGACAGTGACCGCGCCCGATGCCGCGGCCACGTGCATCGAGCCGGTAGTAATGCCCACGAAAGCGCGCGCGCGGCGCGCGAGCGCGCCGAACGCGCCGATCCCGATCGTTCCGGCAATCGAACGCGCGCCCGACTGCGCCGCGATCGCGTCGTTGATCGTTGCGTCCGCGCGCGAGCCCGAAATTAGAACCGTAACGTCGAACCGTTTGCGCAACGCGCGCGCGAGGGCCGCCCAACCCGAAACGGGCCAGATTCCAGCTTTTGGAGCGATCGCATTGGTCGGGTGCATCACGATGACGTTTTTCGCCTCGACCCCCAGTTTCGCGAGGAGTTCAAAGGTCTCGGCATCGTCGCCCGCCGTGGGAATGAAACGTGGGAAACGGTCGCTCGTGTCGCATCCGATGGCGCGCGCGTAGTCGAGCAGAACGTCGCTCCAGTGAGAGGTGACGTCGCCGCGCTCGCTGCGCACCACAACGCGCTTCGTAAAACGAAATGAGTAGAGACGGCGACTCTGCCCGACGCGAATAGGGATGCCCGCAAGCTCGGGGACGCGCGCGGTACGCGTGGTAGCCCAGGTTACCACGCAGGCGTCGTACGATTGATCGCGCAATCGGCTCGCAAGATGGGCGTCGTCGAGATCGTCGTCGACCATCACGCGGTCGATGTCCGGAACGTGTTCGAGCGTGCAGCGATGCGCGGGCAGCGTGAGTGCGTCGACCGTTGCGTACCGTTCATGCAACGCGCGCGCGACGACCGAAGCGATCAACGAGTCGCCGATCCCGCCGCCCGCGCAATACAGCAACGCGCGCGTCACCGCTCGAGCACTCGGATCAGTTCGCGCGTGTACATGCCGTCGAGAAATTGGGCGCGCGCGAGCGCGCGCAGAAAGGCGGGGGCACCGTCGCTCGTTGCGATGCCGGCATAAAGCGCGAGGAGCGAGTCCGGGAGTAAATAGCGGCCGCGCACCAGATTCATGCCGTGCGCGCCTGTCGCCATGCGCGCTCGCGGCGACGGCTGCTTTTCGATGAAGCGCTTTGCCATGCGGGCTTTCTCAAGCGCCTTGCGGGTCTCGACCTCAAGCGTATTTTCACTCGGCGGCTTGACATGCCAAAGATACGCGTCCCAGGCAAAGGTCCATCGCAACCCGCTTTCGCGCAAACGCACCCCAAGCTCGGTATCTTCCCACCCGTACAGATCGAACGCTTCGTCAAAGCCCTCGACCGCATCGAGCGCGTGCTTGGGAATCGAAACGTTGCACGTGCACAAGAACGCGCGCGAGTAGTTACCCGCCGACGGTTTTGGCGTATCGTCGTACGAAGCGACATTGAGAATCGGTCCGTTGACGACGAGGTTACTCGTCGAATGAGCCGTTTCGTGCGCGGCGAGAAAACCGGCCGGCAATTGCACGTCGTCATCGCAGAAGAGGACGAGGTAACCCTTCGCGCAAGCGATGCCGCGATTGCGTGCTTTCCCGCGGTTGGGCTCGGGTTCGTAGACGTACGTAACGGGATATGCGCCGCGCGCCGTCTGCCGCTCGACGACGGCGCTCGTGTCGTCACCGGAGCCGTTGTCGACGATGATGACCTCAAACGACGGCGCCCCGGTCTGTATTTCGAACGAGCGCAGCGCGCGTTCGAGATAGGACGCGCGGTCCTTGGTAGCGATGACGACGGAAAGACGCATATAGGCCTTAGGACTCCGCCAGGTCGAGGAGCGATTCGGCCATCCGGTCGGCCGCGCCGACGTGATCTGCGTAGAGGGTCGAGAGTCGCGCTCTCGCGTTCGCGAGCCAATCTGCATCATCGTAGCGATCGAGCGCCAGGCGTGCCACCCTGCCCGGCGTGAGCGTGCCGTGCCGCTCGTCGATCAGCATCGCATCGGCATCGATATTCGGCTGCGTATGATACGGGAAATGTTTGGCCAAGCGTACGGCAACCGCGCGTTTAAGCGGAACGCCGAAGAGGGGTATCCGGTCGAGATACGTCAGCGGCCCGTTAAACGCAATTTTCTCGGGAGCGTTGAGCGGAGTGATCGCGATCATCGGGACGCCGAGTGCCGCGAGTTCGATGCATTTCGTGCCGGGAAGCGTTACGACAAGACGGGAGCGCGTTGCGGCCGCGAGCGCATTTTGCAGGACCGGAATTCGCAGTGTGCCGTCGAGCGAGGCCAGCTCCACGCCGCCGCCGTCTTTGATCAGCATTCCGCGCTCGGCCCATACGCGCGGATCGCCCCCGCGCTCGATTGCCCGTGCAACGTCCGCAACCGCCGTAAACGGTGAGATTCCAAATGCGATCGGAACCCCGGGGCGCTCGCGCAAGATACGCAACGCCATCGTGAAGAAAAATGGAATCAGGTTCTCAACTTCGTATCCGCGCGATCCCGGCATGACCAATATGCCGTTCTCGGGGGCTTGCGCTTCGAGCGGCGCTTGCGCCTCGAGCAACGCTCCGTCGATCGCGAGATTGCCGACGCGTTCGATCCGCTCCGGCGGCACGTTCGACGCCTCGAGGGCAGCTATGTTTTTGTCGTCGACGGCGTAGACACGACTCCAGCGTTTCGCGTAACGAGGCTTCGAGAATTTATACGCTGCGGCGCGCCCATGCAGGCGCGCGTGAACGCGCACCGCATGCATTAAATCGCCGCCGAGGTACAACACGGAATCGACGCGATCCGGCAGACCTTCAACGTTTCGCCCGAGCGCTACGCGAAGGTACGTTTTCGGATCGTAAACGTGCGCGCTCGGGAAAAGGCGGCGTGCGAGTTGCGCCTCGCGTCCGGTCGCATAGTCGTCGGGAACGAGAAAGAGATGCACGTCCGTGTCGGGAGCGCGCTCGTAGAGCCTCCGCACCAGCGGCCGCACCCAACCGGCGACCTCGCCGGGTCCGTTTGCCGTTATTGCGATGCGCATCGACGGTCTACGACCCGTAGCGCGCGATGATTTCGGCGATGATGTCCGTCGTGCTACGGCCGCTAACGTGCGGAGCCAGCCGAATTTCTCCGCCATGCCGCCGGACGACCGTGCGTTCGGGCAATTCGTCTTCGCGGTATTGCGCGCTTTTCACGAAGATGTCGGGTTTGATCCGGTCGATCAGCACCTCGGGCGTTCGTTCGCCGAAACCGACGACGACGTCCACGCTGCGCAGCGCGCACAACAGCGCGGCGCGGTCGGCGAACGGAACGATCGGCCGGCGCTCGCCCTTGAGCCGCCGAACGGATTCGTCGACGTTGAGACCAACGATCAGCGCATCGCCCTGCGCGCGCGCCCAAGCCAAATATTCGACGTGGCCTGCGTGCAAAACATCGAAGCAGCCGTTGGTAAAAACGACGCGTTCGCCGCGAGAGCGCAGATCTTCGCGCCACGCGGCCGCAGCGTCGGCATCGAGAAGCTCTCCGAACAATTTATCCCGGCCCATGTTCCACGAGGGCTAAAATTTCGTCGACCGACGCAGTGGCCGTGCCGAGCTTTTCGACCACCGCTCCGGCGGCAAAGTTTGCGACCTGCATCGCGCGCTCGATATCGGCCCCGGCTGCAAGCGCGAGCGTCAGCACCGCGACTACCGTATCGCCCGCCCCGGAAACGTCGAAGACTTTGCGAGCGAACGAGGGAATGTCGAATCGTTCGCCGTCGCGCCCGAAGAGCGACATGCCCTCTTCGCCGCGCGTGATGACAAGGTAGCGGCAGTGCAACCGCTCGAGAATGCGCAAAGCGGCTTCGCGCAACGACGCCTCGCCGGTAATCGTGACGCCGCTCGCGTCGGCGGCCTCGTGAACGTTCGGCGCGAGGCAGGTAACACCCGAGAACAGATCGATATTTTGCGGCTTCGGGTCGGCGAGGACGAGCGCGCACGCCGAAGCTGCCTCGACGACGTCGCGCGAAA
>JBDTFK010000097.1:0-6240 GCA_039937995.1 Vulcanimicrobiaceae bacterium
ACGTTATAACTCTGCGTCCAGCTCGAATTCGCCCCTGCCGATAATGCAGTGAAATAATGTTGCCCAAGAAGCGGAACGACAGCTATTTGAATTGGCGACAAAGCATACGGAGGCTGTGCGCATGTGACACCGCCATTCGGGTATACCTCGCACGTGTAGCTCTGTCTTGGTCTTGCGGTATTCCACCAGTTATCGGTTGCGGTCACGTTCATGCCACCGTCTTTTGCGAGTCCGCCGATATCGATTGTGGTCGTCCCGGTACCGGTGCCCTCCTTCGTGGCTTTGGTATTGTAGCCGAATCGATAGACGAGGTGACGCACTGCAGGCAGCCCCGCAGCGGGCGGTGCCTCTGCGGCCGCCGATCCCGAAGTCGCAGGCGTCTGCGCTCCGACCGCCGACGACGTCGCGGCGAGCATGAAGGCGACGGCTACTAGCTTCTTCATAATGACGTTCCTCCGGTATTCCGCGAGCTATCGTTTCCGCGGCTGGTTTAGGGCAGGTTCCGTACCCTAAACAGTAGCAGGTGCAACGGTCATCAAAATATCCCGGAAACGTTAGATCGGTTTGGGTTCTGAGAGTTTTTCGGTCGGGAGGCCGGCTTCTTTCCATTTGGCGTAGCCGCCGTCGAGAGCCATCGCGTCGTGGCCGCGTTCGCGTAGTTCGGCGGCGACGTCTTTGCACGAATTGCCGCTGCCGCAATACACGACGATTTTGTCGGCGCGTCCGAACGGAAGAAACTCCGTCTTTAGTAGCGCTTCGGCGTCGTAGCGTTCCGATTTCGGTATCTGGCGGTCATCGGGCTTTTTCCGGATGTCGATGATTCGCAAGTTCCCCGCATCGGCCGCAAGCGAATCGACGTCAATACTTTCGCGCATGCCCCTAGAATACCATAAAGTCCAACGCGCCCCGGGCGTGTGCCGGGGCGCGTTGCGCACCCGTGCTAGTGGGGCGCGTAGGGGTCGGGGAAGGCCGCGTTCGTGCCGGTTCCTTGGTAGACCGCTTGGAGATTTGGTTGGGGAATGGACGTGCCGTATGCGCTGTTGATCGTCTGGATAAACGCATCGGCAATCAGCGCGTAGCCGGTGTTCGATGGATGCACTCCGTCGAAACTGAGCAACCCGAAGCCGAAGGCGAGCGAACAGCACGTAAACGGCGCTCCCGTTTTTGGATTCGGCGCGGGATTGATCGACGCAACTTGAGCGAAGAACGGCCCGGTGCCGCTCGCGATGCCGTCGTTGATGTCTTTGACCGATACGACCGGAACGCTCAACGCAGATGCCGCCGCTCCGATGCCCGCGTTGAGGGTATCGTTGTAGCTTTGTACCTGCGCCGCAAATGCCGGGGTTAGATAGAGCGCGCCTATCCCCGTTCCGGGGCCGGTCGGATCGAGATTGATATTTGTTACCGTCACCGCACCCGTTAGCGGGTTGAGCGCTTGCTCGAGTGCAGTAATCGCACCCGTCTCGGTTAGGTAACCGCTCGGGCTCAGATGGTACGTTGCCGCAACGTAGGCGGTGATTCCCAGGGCCGCGGCCTGTGCGTCGGCGATCGCGTTCGGGTCGCCCTTCGCAATGAAGATCGGAGTAAGAACGCCCTCATAGACGCAAACGAGATACGTTTGAACGACGCATGCGGCGGCAGCCGGAGGGTTTGCTACCCGTGCAAACTGCGGGAGCTCGAGAACGTTCGGGATATTTGCAACGACGACTTTTGCACCCGCTTTCTGCAACGTTGAGATGATGGTCGTCATGTCGGCTTGAACTTGGGCTCCGCTGGTATCGATGGCGCACGTGTTTCCAACCATATGCGTGCTGTCGCCCAGGCAGAACTGGCCGCCGGAGAACGCGTACTTGAGCAGATCGTTCCCGCCGAGCCACACGGTTGCGAGCGTGGGCTTGAGCATCACTGCGGCGTTGAGTTCCGTGAGATTCTTCCCAAGTTGCGATTGGTACTGGCCGAGCACGGGATAGAACAGCGAACTCTCGCCGTTGACGACGGCCAACAATCCGGCAAGGCTCGGCGCAATGCCGGGAATCGGTGCGCAGGTGGGCGCGAGCGGTTGATTCATCGCGATCGCTTCATGGATCGTGATTCCCGGAACGCCGAGATCGTAATTCGTTCCGCCGGCGTTTAAGCGCGTGGTGCTCCAAAGCGATGAACTGAACCCTGCCATGTCGTCGCTTTGACAATCGCTAGCCTTCGAGTTAGAAAAAGGCAACGGCGAGGTAGGTCCGGCGGTAACCAGTTGGTTTCCCAGTCCCGGCCCGGCAATGAGCGGCAATACGGTGGTTTGTGGATTGGCTTGCGAAGCCCAAGTGAGACCGTTTGCCTGCTGATAGAGCAGCGACCACCAGCCCGACTCTTGTCCGGGAGGAACGATCGGAAACGGTGCTCCGGCGTTTGGGTTGGGAACGGGCGGCTGGAATTGTCCTAAAAAACCGCCGGCCTGATATCCGGCGGTGAGGCTGTCGCCCACGCCGACGATGCGGCTCGTGACTCCGGGCGCAAACGACGGCTGCGCATTCGGCACAGTGCTTCCGCTTCCGCCGCACGCGGCGAGCGAAACGAGCGCCGCGACGGTGAGGATCTCTTGCGTAGAGTGGAATTTCATTGCTAACGTCATCCTCGCCTTAGAACGGCAGTACGCTCGGCGAACCGAAGCCGAACTGCACTTGAAGTTGGGTCGCCTTTAAACCCCCGATAGCCGGCGCGCACTTCGAAGGGTCGTACGCGTTGTCGCAGAGGATCGAATGAACGCCGTACGCGCCCTCGTTGGTCGGTCCGCCGCTGTTGAGCGTCACTTGTAGGAACGTGCTCCTGCTCGTGCGGTACGATCCGCCCAGAAAGTACGCCGCAAGGTGTTGCGGATAGAGATCCGTGGGCAAATAGTCGCGCGAACTTTGCGGTTCGAAGAAGAACGTCGTACGAGGATTCGGCGTATATTCGAGATAGAGAATTTGATAGATCTGCGCCTTGTTCGACTGGTTCGCGCCCGAAGGATGGACGAGCCAACTAGGCGCCGCGGTGAACGTTCCGAACATTTTCGGCGTCTTCAGGAAAGGAACGGTGAAGGCGAGCGCATCGACTTGGGCCGTACGCGTCTTCACGTCGTAATAGCTCTGGCCGTCCGGTGGGTTTACGGCGAACGCTACGACGTCGTCGTGACGGGTCGATTGGCCGATGATCGACGTGCGCGCAACGTACGTCGGAGTAACAACGATCGGTAGAGCGCGTCCTTTGAGGTTGAGGACGAAGAGCTTTTGCAGCATGAAGAGACCGAACGTGTCTTTCGTGCGCAGATTGAGGTTGGTCGCGTTGCATCCGTTCGACGTCGTATTGTCGAGATTCGCGCATCCGATCGGGTTTGCGAAACCGCGCAAATATACCGGCACGGAACCTGAGTTAAAACCAACAGGGTAGTGCTGCAACTGGTATTCGCTGGCTACGAGGCGCGTGGTCGCGTTGAAGCCGTAGGCGGCAACGAGATCGAGACCGCCGGGCAACCACTGGTTCGAATTCGATCCGATGTTTCCGTAAGCTTTTGCAATCGAGAGATCGACCGTATAGGTGAAACCGACCGGCAGTCCTACGGCCGGGGCCGGCGCGCCGTTGATGGGTTGTTGATTGACGGGAGGGACTTGAGCGACCGTGCCTGCAGGAACTAGGGGTGCCGGCTTCTTCGGCTCCATCACGCTCTTAATGGCAGTGTTCGCTCCGTCCACGATGTTCCCGTAAGGCCCTGTGTCGGCCGCCGCCGGAATGACGGAAAGCCCGAACGAGAGCGCCATCATGGTAGCGACACCCGAGCGGGCGAGGGTCTTGAACATAGGCTTCTCCAACTTGTCTCGGTGCCCGGACTATTAAAAGTATCACGTTCCGGTGCCGAGATTCTTGCTCTTACGCGGTTTAAAACCCTGGCATCAACGGCCCCGGTTCAGGCCGGAGAAACCGCGGGCGTCGTCGCTTGATCTTCCAGCAACGTTTTGCGCTGCGAACCGTTGGAGCCGTGGCGGCCGCGAGTGCCGATTGACTTCACGATGATATAGAGCACCGGCGTTATCGCCAGGTTCAGGACCGTCGAAATGAGCATGCCTCCGAAAACGACGGTGCCGAGCGAATGGCGCGCCGCGCTACCGGCACCCGAAGCGTAGACCAAGGGCAGGACGGCGATGACAAAGGCGATCGACGTCATGAGAATCGGGCGCAATCGCGTCTGAGCTGCGCGCATGGCTGCGGTGACGATATCCGCCCCCGCCTTGACCTGCTGATTTGCGAACTCGACGATTAAGATGGCACTCTTACTGGCGAGCCCGATGAGCATGACGAACCCAACCTGCGCGTAAGCGTCCTTAGAAAGACCTAATGCGCCGCCCAGGGCCCACGACACGATTGGTAGCGGCATCGGGAAGAAGTAGAGTATGCCCATCAGCCCGCGGTAATCCATGAACGCCAGCGCGCCGAGAAGTGCCGCCGGCACCGCTAGAATCACGATCAGCGGATCGACGAAGCTTTCGTACTGCGCGGAGAGCACGAGGAACACGAAGATGAGCCCAAGCGCGAAAATAATCGCGCTTTGCTTGCCCGATTCGAGCTCGTCGAGGGTCAGGCCCGACCACTCGTAGCTCACGCCCGGCGGGTTGAACTTGGCGGCAATAGCCTCCATCGCCGCGTTGCCCTGGCTCGTGCCGTAGCCCTGTTTATTGGTACCGTTGATTTCAACGGAACGGAAAAGGTTGTAATGGTTGATGATCGGTGCCGCGAGGCGAACTTGTCCGTTGATCAGTGCCGAGACCGGCGTCAACCCGCCCGCTTGTCCCGAGCGCACGTAGAGCTGCTGCAAAGAGCTCACCTTGTCGCGATACGGCGAATCGGCTTGCACGTAAACGCGATAGGAGCGATTGAGGTAGTTGAAGTCGTTGACATAGAGCGAGCCGAGATTGACCTGCAACGTATTGAAGAGATCGGTTAACGAGATCCCGACTGCCTTTGCCTTATTGCGGTCGATGTTGACTTGAAGTTGCGGAGAATTGATGCGGAATTGCGTAAAGACTTGCTGCAACGGCCCGGTCGGCGCGTTGCCGATCGCCATATAGGAATAGGCCGTCTTCATCAATGTGTCGAGACCCACGTTTCCGCGGTCTTCGAGTTCGAATTGAAAGCCGCCGAACGAGCCGACGCCGTTAATGGCAGGCGGGTTGAACGCGAGTACCGACGCCTCGGGAATTTGCTTCGCAAATTGCGGCACGATCGCATGCTTACCGTAATACAGCAGTGCGTTGATTTGCTCGTCGGCACTCGTGCGCTGCGACCACGGCTGCAACTGTACGAACATGATACCCCGGTTTGGGGCCGAGCCCGTGAAACTGAAACCACCGACGTCAAAGACGTCGCGAACGCCGGGAGTGTCGCGGATTATCTTCTCCGCTTTGAGCGCAACGTTATGTTCGGTTGCGAGCGACGAGCCTTCCGGCGCCTGAATGAGCGCGATGAAATAGCCTTGATCTTCGCTTGGAATAAAGCCGCTCGGCGTCGTCTGGAAGAGAAAAACCGTCAAGCCAAGTGCGGCAACGAAGCAGCCGAAGACCAGCCAACGGCGGCGGAAGAGTTTGGGCAGTACCTTCCCGTACCAATCGCGGAAGCGGTGAAAGTGGTAGTTGAACCACCCGAAAAAGCCGCGCGTCGCTTCGATTTTATCGCCTAAGAGCTTTGCCGAAAGCATCGGGGCGAGCGTAAGCGCGGCGAAAAGCGAAATGGTGATCGAGGCCGCGATGGTTAGGGCGAACTGTTTGTAGAGCTGTCCCGTTGTTCCCGGGAAAAATGCGACCGGAATAAAGACCGCAAGCAACACGAGGGATGACGCCACCACGGCACTCTGGATCTCGTGCATCGCAAGCGACGCGCCTTCGATCCCGCGTTTGCCATGGTCGTGGATATAGCGGGCAATGTTTTCGATAACCACGATCACATCGTCGACCACGAGTCCCGTGGCCAGGGTTAGTCCGAAAAGCGTGATCGTGTTGATGGTAAAACCGAAAATCTTCATGATGAAGAACGTGCCGATCAGCGATACCGGAATCGTTGCTGCGGGAATCAACGTCGACTTGGGATCTTGCAGAAATAGGAAGATCACGAGAACGACGAGCACGATCGAGAGCACCAGCGTAGTGACGACTTCTTTGATCGACTCACGCACAAAATCGGTCGAATTGAAGGCAACTTTGTACGTTACGCCTTGCGGAA
>JBDTFK010000098.1:0-7930 GCA_039937995.1 Vulcanimicrobiaceae bacterium
AACAGCTGAGGTTTATCGACTGTGGCGCAATTCGCGAGCGAGCTCGTCGCGTGAACGCCCGGCACGCCGCAACTCCAACGAGTAGGACCGAGGGTACTTTCTGGCCATGGATGGACCCTTCTCCGCCAATGCGGAAGTGTCCACGAGGCCCGGTCTACTCCAGGGTCACGGTTGCGAGGCGCGTTGCGCGGCCACCAGTTGCGTTGCGTGATAGAGCGACTCAAATTGGCCCGCGTCGGTCCACCATCCCTTGAGAACGTCGTAGAACAAGTCGCCTTCTTTGATGTAGGCGTTGTTGACGTCCGTGATTTCTAACTCACCGCGCTCCGAAGGTTTGAGGCGTTTGCAAAAATCGAACACGCGGCGATCGTACATGTAGATTCCGGTCACGGCATACCCACTCTTGGGCGATTTCGGTTTTTCATCGATGCGTACGATACGGTCGCCGTCTAACTCGGGTACGCCGAAACGCTCGGGGTCGTCGACTTTTTTGAGGAGAATTCGCGCGCCGGAGTCTTGTGCTTCGAATTTGCGGACGTAAGGGCTAATATCGTCCTGCACGATGTTATCGCCGAGAATAACGGCAATCCGCTGGCCTTCGGCAAAGTGCTCGCAGAGCTTGAGCGCGTCGGCAATACCGCCTTCGCCTTCTTGATACGTGTAGTAGATATCTTTGAGGCCGAACTCGCTCCCGTTGCCGAGCAATCGCAGAAAGTCGCCGGCAGAGTTCCCTCCGGTGACGATCATGATGTCGCGAATGCCCGCTCGCACGAGCGTCTCGATCGGGTAGTATATCATCGGTTTGTCGTAGATCGGCAAGAGATGCTTGTTGGTCACTTTCGTTAGCGGCCGCAGCCGCGATCCAAGTCCGCCCGCGAGAATTACACCCTTCATGCGTTCCGTATTCGTCCTTCTAAGGTTGGTAGCGCGAGGCGCTACCGGTTTGCGTATTGGCGCTTGTAGTAGTCGAGGAATTCGCCCGACTTGAGCGGGCGCCACCAAGGCTCGTTTGCCCGATACCACTCGATGGTCTCACGCAAGCCGGTATCGAAATGCATTCGCGGTGCCCATCCGAGTGCGCGAGCCTTCGTCGTGTCCACGGCGTAGCGGCGGTCGTGCCCCGCGCGATCGATAACGTGGCGTACGTGCGTTTCCATCGAGCGTCCGCAACCTTGCGTCAAGGCACGCGTAATGTCCAAATTCATACGCGGGTTTCCGCCGCCGATGTTGTAGACGTTGCCGAGTTCGCCGCGTTCGAGCACATGCATGATGCCGCGAGCGTGGTCTTCGACAAAGAGCCAATCGCGAATTTGCATTCCGTCCCCGTACACCGGGACCGGTTGGTCGTCGAACAAGTTTGTGACGAAGAGCGGAATAAGCTTCTCCGGGTACTGATAGGGTCCGTACGTGTTGCTTCCGCGCGTTACGAGTACGGGCGTTTGAAACGTCGTCCAGTACGCAAGCGCTTGGAGGTCGCCTCCTGCCTTGCTCGCCGAGTACGGACTGCGTGGATGCAACCCGTCGGTTTCCAGCGATTCGCCCGCCGCGATATCGCCATATACTTCGTCGGTGGAAACCTGCAGAAAACGGGGGATCGACCGTTCTCTCACGGCCTCGAGCAGGACGTGCGTTCCTAAGATATCGGTGCGCAAGAACTGCTCGGGGTCGAGAATCGAGCGGTCGACGTGCGTTTCCGCGGCAAAATTGACGATTGCATCGACGCCGGATGCGATCGCATCGCGGACCGCCGCCGGATCGCAAATATCTCCGCGAACGAAACCGTAGCGGGGATCCGCGGCGACATCGGCGAGGTTTGCGGGGTTTCCCGCATAGGTCATCGCGTCGAGGTTGACGATCTCGAGATTGGGGCGCTCGCGAAGAGCGAGGCGGATGAAATTCGAGCCGATGAACCCGAGCCCGCCGGTTACAAGCCAACGCATCGCCCCAGTCTTCGGGGGAATGCCGCATTCCCTCTACATACAAGCGCCCGAAGGGTTCCCCGGGCGAGGCCCCGTGCGGCTCATGGAATTCTCATTTTTTGCGGGACTTTCTGCTCAAGGAGTCGCACCCTTAATAGCTTCAACCTCAGGTATCAAGGCTAGATCACTAAAGCCCTCATTCGCTTCCGCCGCCCGAGCGAGTCCGACGATGCTACGTAACGTTTCCAGCCGTCTGGTCGAGGTTGCAACACTTTATGCGTTGGCGATTCTTTGCGCCCTGGTGGCCTTGGCCGGGTGACGGCCTAACGGCCGTGTGATATACTCCGGGGGTTTCTCACACTACGCCCGGCACGGATGCAGGGCGTCTATGGTTCCACGACACGGATCGCACCGCCATGACGGCACGCGGCCTGGAGCCAGAAGGAGTCTTTAAAGTGTCTGTTATTACCATGCGCGAGCTGCTCGAAGCAGGCGTCCACTTCGGCCACCAGACCCGCCGGTGGAACCCCAAGATGAAGCCGTTCATCTTCCAAGAGCGCAACGGCATCTACATCATCGATCTCGCGCTCACCGTACAGAAGCTGCGCGAGACCTACGAAGCCGTTAAGACCATGTCGCGCGAGAAGAAAGTCATTCTCTTCGTCGGCACCAAGAAGCAAGCGCAAGAGGTGGTGAAGGACGAAGCCGAACGCGCGGGCACGTACTTTATCAACCAGCGCTGGCTCGGCGGCACCCTCACAAACTTCTCGACGATTCAGAAGCGCATCGCCCGTTTGCGCGAGCTCGAGGGCATGAAAGCTCAGGGCGATTTCGACCGCCTCCCGAAAAAGGAAGTCGCGAAGCTCCAAGACGAGATGAACAAGCTCGAGCGATTTCTCGGTGGAATTAAAGACATGCACCGCCTTCCCGACGCGATTTTCATCGTCGATCCAAAGAAGGAGCGCATCGCCGTTCTCGAGGCGCGCAAACTCCACATTCCGATCATCGCCGTGATCGACACGAATTGCGATCCCGACGAGATCGACTACCCGATTCCCGGCAACGACGACGCGATTCGCGCCGTGAAGCTGATGGTCGGCAAGATTGCCGATGCCATCATCGAGGGCCGGACCGAAGGCGAGAGCGCCATGGAAGCCGAGACGAGCTACGCGGAACCTTATACTGAAGAAGCCCCCGTCACGCTCGCCGAGGCCGAAGCCGCCGTCTAATATTTACTCGATTCCCGAACTGGAGAGCACTGGTGTCCACCGGAACGTATCAACCCAAAGCCGACGAAATCAAAGCGCTGCGCGACGAAACGAGCGCTCCTATGATGGATTGCCGCAAGGCCCTCGTCGAGGCCGGCGGCGATACCGCGCGGGCGAAAGAGCTTTTGCTGGAGCGCGGAGCCGCGCAGGCCGAGAAGAAGGCCGAACGTTCCGCGAACGAAGGCATCGTGGCGAGCTACATTCACGCGGGCGGCAAGATCGGCGTCCTGGTGGAAGTTAATAGCGAGACCGATTTCGTTGCCCGCAATCCGAAGTTCTCGGAGCTGGGCCGGGACATCGCGATGCATATCGCGGCCATGTCGCCGCAGTACCTCGACCGCGAGTCGGTTCCGCAGGACGTGGTGGACGCCGCCCGGGCTGAATTTCGCAACGCCGTGCCGCCGGGCAAACCGCCGGAGGTTGCCGAAAAGATCGTCGAGGGCAAATTGAATAAATGGTACGAGGAGCATGTGCTGCTCGACCAGCCGTTCGTGAAGGACGATTCGCTTTCGGTGAGCGACCTTGTCAACGCGGCAGTCGGATCGCTCGGCGAAAAAATCAAAGTCCGCCGCTTCACCAAATTTGCGCTCGGAGAGAACTAATCTCGCTTGGAACCAAATGGTAGTCGCAGTCGCCCAAGATTCAAACGAGTTCTCCTAAAGATCTCCGGCGAAGCGTTTGCCGGAACCGACACCGGCGTCGACGTCAACACGACTCGCGCGATGGCCGAAGAGATCGCGGAGGTCAGCCGGGCGGGTGTTTCCGTGGGCGTCGTCGTCGGCGGCGGGAACATATGGCGCGGGAAAATCCATGAAGAGGCCGGCATGGATCGCTCTACCGCCGATTACATGGGCATGCTCGCCACCGTCATCAACGCCCTCGCGCTGCAGGACGCGCTCGAGCGCATGGACGTTCCGTCGCGCGTACAAACCGCAATCGCGATGCATCAGATCGCCGAACCGTATATCCGCCGCCGCGCCATGCGCCATTTGGAAAAAGGGCGCATCGTTATTTTTGCTGCCGGTACGGGCAACCCGTATTTTACAACCGATACGACCGCCGCGCTGCGCGCGGTCGAAATGAATGCCGACGCCATCTTGAAAGCCACCAAGGTAGACGGCATTTACACGGCCGATCCCAAGAAAGATCCGAACGCTACGCGATTCGAACGCTTGGACTACATGGAAGTGCTGCAGCGTGGGCTCGAAGTGATGGATTCGACGGCGATGGCGCTCTGTATGGACAACAACATCCCGGTTATCGTTTTCGACATGGCCGTCCCGGGAAATATCCGTCGCGTCGCATTCGGTGAAACGATCGGTACCACGGTCGAACGCAGCGTTAATCCGCTTTCCGTTGGAGGGGTGCAATAACGTGGCAGACTTCTTTAAAGACCTCGAAGCAAAGATGACCAAGTGCCTCGATGCAACGCGGGCCGAATTCGCGGCGATTCGCACCGGGCGCGCAACGCCGGCGTTGCTCGACCGCTTGCACGTCGAGGCGTACGGACAAGCCGTTCCGCTCAAGCAGATTGCGGGCATAAGCACGCCCGACGCTCGCACGCTCGTGATCAGCGCCTACGACAAAGGCGTCGTCGGAGATATTCGCAAGGCCATCGAAAAGAGCGACCTCGGCTTGACGCCAAACGTCGACGGGACGTCGATCCGGCTGGGCATTCCGCCGCTCAACGAAGAACGCCGCAAAGATCTCGTGAAGGTCCTCAAAAAGAAGGCTGAAGACGGCAAGATTGCGGTTCGAAACGTCCGCCACAAAGCCCACGACGATCTCAAAACGCAACTCAAGGACGGTGCGATAACCGAGGATGAGAATAAACGCAAGCAAGACCAATTGCAAAAGCTCACCGATCGCTACGTGAAAGAGATCGACACGTTGGTCGTGGCAAAAGAAAAAGACATCATGGAAGTGTAGCCTTGTCTACGGATACCGGCGAGCTAACCATGATGCCCGAAGTTGAGGCGCGCGCGGCCCTGCGCGGCCGTAGCGTGCATTTTTACCTTCTCGCTCCCGTCGGCGCTTGGGCCGGTTGCGGAACGCTGCGCGTCCTGCGCGCCCGCTCCGGCGCAGCCGGCGCCGTGGAGCTCGTCTGCGGATACGATTCGTACGAACGCCTGGACGCAGCGTCATGACGATGTCGCTAGACGCCGCCGCCGTCGAACTCGACCCGCAACGCATCCCGCATCACGTTGCGATCATCATGGATGGGAACCGCCGCTGGGCGCGCGCTCGCGGCTTACCCGCGATGGAGGGGCACCGTCGCGGCATCCTCGCTCTGCGTGACGTCATGCGCGCCGCGAACGATCTCGGCATCGGTGTCGTAACCGTGTATGGGTTTTCGACGGAGAATTGGCGGCGCGAGGCGAGTGAGCTGTCATTTTTGTTCGACCTTTGCGTGCATTTTGCGAAAAACGAGTTGCTCGAACTCAAAGCCAACAACGTGCGGGTACGCGTCATCGGAAACTGGACGAAATTGCCGGAATCGTCGCGCGACGCACTGGCCGATTTACAAGCAAAGACCGCGTCGAATACGGGCGTCATTTTAAATCTCGCGGTGAACTACAGTTCGCGAAACGAGTTGGAAGGCGCGATCCGCGCGATCGCCGCAGACGTTGCCGCCGGAAATCTTCGCGCGGAAGCGATCGACGAAGCTTGCATCGCATCGTATCTCGACACCGCGGGAACGCCCGATCCCGATCTCCTCATTCGTCCCGGCGGAGAGCATCGGCTCTCCAACTTCTTGCTTTACCAGGCGGCCTATACGGAACTCGTGATGACCGACGTTTACTGGCCGGATTTTTCGCGCGCGGAGTTCGTGAAGGCGCTTCGCGAGTATCAGTCGCGGCAACGCCGTTACGGCTCGTGACCTCGCCCGCAGTCGCTGCCGTAAATCCCATCACCACCCGGCGCGTCGTTGTGGGCGTTATTCTCGCCGTCTGCGGAATGAGCTGCGTGATCCTGCCGTGGACCTTCTACGGACTCGTGCTGTTGATCGGTCTCGCCGCGCTCTTCGAACTCAACGCGCTTTGCGAAATGAAAGGTCAACCGCTCGAATTTCCCGTCGCGCTGCTGGGCGTTTGCGCGTACATCGTCATGGGCGTCTTCAACATGCTGCACAAATGGGAGGGCGTGCTGCTTTCGGCGATCGTTATCGCAACATTCTGGATTGGGATGTACGGCGAACAAAAGGGCTACTTCGCGCGCACCGCCTACACGCTGCTCGCGGTGCTCTACATCGGCAAACTGTTGACGTATTTCGTCTTCATCCGCCAAGTGCCGCTAACGGGGATGTGGCTTACGTTCGAAGTGATCGTACTGATCGCGTGTACGGATATTTTTGGAATGATGGTCGGTACGTTTATCGGTAGGACGCAGCTCACGAAAATTTCACCGAAGAAAACCGTGGAGGGCTCGCTCGGTGCGGCCGCCCTCGTGACGGGCGTTGCGATCGCCGCGGCGGTGGTGTTCCCGCAAATCCACATGCTGTGGTGGCAGGGCGCGTTCGTGGGACTCTTCACGAGCATCGCGGCTCAGGCGGGTGATCTGGCGGAGTCGGCGTTGAAACGTGACGCCGGCGTGAAGGACACGGGCACCGTCATTCAAGGACACGGCGGTGTTCTCGACCGCTTCGATTCGTATCTGTTCGGCGGTATGGCGTTTTTCGGAACGCTGCATTTGATCGGTATTCTGACGGTTTCGGCATGAAGCGGCGCGTAGCGATTCTCGGATCGACCGGTTCGATCGGCACGCAAGCGTTGGACGTAATCGCTGCCAATCGCGATGTGTTCGACGTCGTCGGGCTTGCCGCGGGGCGTAACGTAACGCTGCTGCGAGAACAAGCCGCGACGTTCGGGGCGCGGGTTGTCGCAAGCGCCGACGACGGTCCCGCCGGACTTCTGCGCGTCGCGCTCGAGAGCGGGGCGGACATCCTTCTGGCAGCAACGGACGGCGCGATTGCATTCGATGCGATATTTTCCGCCGTCGAACGCGGCATCGACATCGCCGTTGCCAACAAAGAAGCGATCGTGGCGGCGGGCGAGTTGTTGATGGCGCGCGCGGCGGAAAGCGGCTCGCGAATCCTTCCGGTCGATAGCGAGCACAGCGCGATCTTCCAGTGTCTTACGGGCGAAGACCCCGCACGCGTAGCGCGGATCATTCTCACCGCGTCGGGGGGGCCGTTCCGTGTCCGGAGCGGAGCGGAGATCGCAAACGCCACGGTCGCGCAAGCGCTCGCTCACCCCACCTGGCAAATGGGGGTCAAGAACTCGATCGATTCGGCAACGTTGATGAATAAGGGCCTGGAACTCATCGAGGCAAGCCGGCTCTTCGGGGTGCCGGGCGAGCGCCTGGACGTGGTGGTCCATCCTCAATCGGTAGCCCACGGCTTCGTGCTTTTCACCGACGGCAGCATTAAGGGTCAGCTCGGCGCTCCGGACATGCGGGTTCCCATCGGCTACGCGCTGGCGTACCCGTCGCGCCTGGAGCGCTCCCCCGGGCCGCTACAAACCGACCCCCTGGTCACTCTCGGAGCAAATCCTCAAGATTCCGAGGTACGTTATCAGTTCGAGAGGCCGGACTTGGGGCGGTTCCCGTGCTTGGGCCTGGCCTACGAGGCGCTTAAGAGGGGCGGCGTCGTGCCCGCGGTGCTCTCGGCCGCAAACGAAATCGCCGTGCGGGCATTCGTAGAAGAGAAGATCGGGTTCGCAGCGATTGCGCAGGTGGTGCAAG
>JBDTFK010000099.1:0-4974 GCA_039937995.1 Vulcanimicrobiaceae bacterium
GCCTCGGCATATGCGGCCGTTGAATATGCACGTGCAAGGTCGGCGAATGGCCGCTCGATCGCGGCGTTTTTGGCGCGAAGCACGCGCCGCAGGTCGTTTATCGTCGCCCCGTGCTCGTCCGAGAGGACACCGCGTAAATCGAGCAACACCACCGCGGCACTGAAGATCGAGCGCACCGCGGCGTCGTAAGCGCCGGCGTCCGCCGCGCGCGCCGCGGCAAGCGCCAGCGCTCGCGCGCTGCGATTCCCGGTAACCAGCGGCGCAGAGGCTTGCCGACGGTCGCGCGAGACTTGCAGGGCCATAAGCAATCGCGCAGCGGTAACCGCGATAAGCAAAACACCGATCGCGAGGATCGCGTCTCCAGTCAGCCTCGCGCCTTGGCGCCCGAGGGGGGCGTGCGACGCAAGCCACGCGAGCACATGTTGCGAACGGTCGCCGAGCCACGCAAAGATCAACTGCCACCAGGTTGGATGCGACGAACCGCCGGGAATACGCAGCCGGTAGCGACCGGGTACCGCGAGTTCCGAGCGGACGGTTCGTAAAATGTCGTGAGGCGGTGTTACGACGTGAGGCGTTGGAGATCGACCTCGAGATCGAGCCCTTCGGCTCGCGTGCGCACGTCGTAGTAGTACACCGCGACGACGATCGAGAGAAACGACGTCAAAGCGCTCGATATTATCGCCCCGACCGCAAGTTGCAGCGCGTAATTTTTCACGACGTAAAGCAGTACTACCGCGATCGTACCGCTGACCGTCAGCACGCCGACTTGGAGCGCGAGATATGCCAAACCCATCAGCATCGCTTTTCCGAATTCGCGTTTATTGAAAATCCGGCGGAAACCGCTAACGATCGCTTCTCCGACGTTCATGCGTTCGAGCGTCGCCGCGTAGGTCGCGAAAACATAGTTCATCAAGAGAACCAGCAGAAAAAGAATCGTTGCGAGAAGCATTATCCCGGCAATTGCAAAGAGCACGATCGAAAGCCAGAAGGCGCCTTTGATCGAAACCGCTCCGATAACGGCGACGACGGTTACCACCATGACCATCGCTCCGTAGCTTCCAAAGAGAAACATCAACTCGACGAACGCCGTGCCCAGGATCGGAAGCCACCGCCGGAAGACCGCCGAAAAACTTGCCGCGTAGTCGGGCCTTTTGCCGTTGTAGACGGCCGCTACGCCGAACGCCACGGCGCTTGCCACGAACGGAGAAAGCAAAAAGAACAAGAACGCCGCCGCGACAAAAACGCCCAGCGAGGCGGGTGCGATCGTCGATTCCTTGGGGTGCTTCTCGGGATGCGCGATCGTATCCATCGTCTGCGCGAGGCTCGCGCCGCTGTTGGGAATCGCGAAGTACTGAACGAGATTGTAGGGCGCGAGCAGCGTGAGCACCATGAGCGTGAATACGACAAAGTTTCGCACGTATATGGTGACGGCACGATCGAAAATTTCGCCGATTCCAAGAGCGCGTAGCGGGTAATCAGGCGTTACGTCCATCTTGGGGGCGCCGTTCTTGAGGACTCCGGCCGCCTCCTATTGTATTTACCGTAGCCTATGGAACTCGGCACCCTCGCCTCGATCTGGCGCTATCCGGTCAAGAGCCTGCACGGCGAATCCCTTGCGGCGGCCGAAGTCACGCCGAGCGGCATCGTGGGCGACCGCGAGAGCGCGCTCGTCGTAACGCACGGGCACACGCGACTCGGCAAGACGTATCGCGGAAAAGAGAGCAACCTTTTGCATTTGGTCTACGATGCGAAGGCGGCACTGCGGGCTGCGACGGAACGCGGTGTCGACGTAGAGGTCGTCAACGAGGACGCCCACTATTTCGACGACGCCCCGATTTCGATCGTCATCGACCGGTGGCTCGAGGGCCTTTCCGCGCACGTGGGATTTACCGTGGAACCCGAACGCTTCCGGCCGAATTTTTTCGTGCGGGCCACGCCGTCGTTTGCGCTCGACGAAGCGTCGCTTACCGGACGCGAAATGGTTTTGGGCGAGATCGTTCTTCGCGCCCGCTACCCGATCGAACGATGCGTTACAACGACGTACGACCAAACGACCGGAGCGAGCGATCCCGAAATCCTGCGCTACGTCGCGCAGAACCGGTCGACGTGGATGGGAATTTATTGCGACGTGCTGCGCGCCGGCACGGCGCGCATCGGGGATTCACTCACGCTCGCCGAGCGATGAACTTCGCGCACGATCGTTTCCAACGCTTCAATGTACGCAAGGAAGCGCTCGCGCCCGGCTTGCGTAATCCGCACGGTCGTTTGCGGACGGCCCCGGCCGGTGCGGCGCTCCGTATCCACGATGCCCACTTCCGCGAGCGCGTGTAAATGACGATTTAAATTGCCGTCGGTGAGCGCGCACGCTTCTTGTAGCTGCGTAAAGGCGATCCCGGTGGGGTGAGCGATTAGCGTCGAGCAGATCGCGAGCCGTCCGCGCTCGTGGAAGACGCGGTCGAGGTTGGTCGCGCTCACGTGCGCAGCATCCTTTCGCGAAGGAGCAACGCTCCGATGGCGATTTGCCCGAAACCGAAGCCGAGCGGCAAGACCCACCACGCGAGCGCAATCGCAGCCGGCGTAAAAAGCAGCGCGATTCCCGCGAGCATGAACGAGGCGGCCACTGCGGCGGCCGCGCGTGGAATCATCGTGCGCGAAGCAAAGAGTCCGACACCGTAGCAGCCGTACCAAATGCCCGGAAGATAGCTGAACGATCCGCTCGCGAGCAGCGCGAACGAAAGCGCGGCGCCAAGCACGAGCGCCGGCAGGATCGAAAGACCGACCGTGCGCGTTTGCCAACGGTCGCGCGCGCTCTCGTCGCTAACGAACCAGTGCGCGATCGCGCCGTAGTTTGCAATCGCGGCGGCCGTGCAACAGACGAGCCAAATCGCGAAGTACTCCCGCCCCTGGGCACCCGTTTGGGGATAGGGAACGGTTAGCGCCTGAACGATGCCCGCAGCAAGCGCCATGACGCCGGAGGCCGCAGCGGCGACCCCGGAGTAGCCTTTGAAACGTTGCGTCATCGCGAGCCGCTCGCGGACTTCGGCAATATCGGCCAGGGCGCGCTCGAGTTCGGTCATTCTCTACTTTGTATCACAAAGTCTCGTGCGGCCACAACCGCGGCACTTCCCCAGGCGTGAAGAGGCACTCCGAGGCCGGATTTACGCTCGCCGAAGTTATCGTCGGCGCGGCAATCGCGGCGTTCGTTACGTTGAGTTTGGTTGCATTGGCGCAACACTATGGCCAAACCGCCGCAACGTTGAACGCAAAGGTCAACGCGCGCGGCGACGCCGGCCGGCTAGCCGAACGGCTTTCGAGCGAAGCCGCGAGCGCATGGTCCGTTTTCGTTCCGCCGTCGGACGTGCTCGGAGCGGCCAACTCAGACGGACACGAACTCGATTTCTTCGCCGAAGACGGCGCGCATCGTCCGTATGCGTGGGCGTATCTCTACGACGCGCGCGTAAGAACGCTGACGCGCTACGCTTACGCTCGCGGATCCGCGGCGCGCGCGGAAGAACTGTTCGCGAACTTTACGTCATTTCGCGCGCAAAGCGCCGATGCCGCCGGGGTTACGGACGCTCGCAGCCCGGTCTACGATCCACTTTTTGCGACGCTCGCCGTACCGAGCGTAAACTTCACGTTTGACGCCATGCCCGAAGCCGTCGGAGGAAATCATCTGACGCGCGTTTCGATAGCCGGCGACGGCATTCTCACGGAAACGATGCTTGCCGCCGGCACGGCGCCGACTACGTTCACGGTCCTCCTTACCTACACGCCAGCGCCGGTCGCCCAATCTCCCACACCTTCGCCGTTACCGACCTATACGCCGTAACGCGACTACGTTTGGCTGCGGCGCGAAACTGCTGCGTCCACCACGCGGGAATCGTCTCCCGGCGCTCGCAAATGATGCAACCCCTTACACGTGGAGGTTTGCATGTTTACTGGTCGCGTTGCAATCGTCACCGGCGGTACGCGAGGCATCGGTGCGGCGATCACGCAAGCGCTTGCCGACGCCGGCGCGCACGTTGCGGCGGGATACAGCAAAGGCAAGGAGTCCGCGGATTCAAGCGCCGCCAAATTGCGCGCTTCCGGAAAATCCGTTTCGACGCACCAAGGCCGGGTCGACGACTTTGAAGATTGCAAACGCGTCGTCGATGAGGTCCTCGAGAAATTCGGGCGCGTCGATTTCCTCGTGAACAACGCGGGCATCACGCTCGATAAAACCTTGCGTAAGATGAGCGCCGACGACTGGCACAACGTGCTCAACGTCAACCTCTCGGGCGCATTCAACATGACCAAGGCCGTCCTCGAGCATATGATCGAACGAGGTTCCGGACGCGTGGTCAACATTAGCTCCGTCATCGGTGAAACCGGCAACGTAGGTCAAGCAAACTATGCCGCCTCCAAAGCCGGTCTCTTCGGTTTCACCAAAAGCCTCGCGCTCGAGATGGCAAACAAAGGCATCACGGCAAACGTCGTCGCGCCGGGCTTCATCGGTACCGAAATGGTCGCTGCGATTCCCGAAGCCGCGTTGCAAAAGGTCGTCGACAAGATTCCGACGCGGCGCCTTGGGAAGCCGGACGAAGTTGCGCGGGTTGTAAGATTTCTTTGCGAAGACGAGTCCGCGTATATTACGGGGGCGGTTTACACCGTCAACGGCGGCTTGGACATGTGATCCATCAACTCGGCAAGTTGGCGATCGCTCTCGTGCCCGGTTGCGCGCAAACCGTTTAGCGCACCCGAACGGTCTTCAGCCGTTCGGTTTTGGCTGAGCTTAAACTTCGCATCGACCGCCGTTGCCGTGAAATGCACGCCGACGATGCCTTGCAACTGCGTGAAGATGTAGTCTTCGTCCGCTTCCTCGATCGACCACGGGTCGGGCCGGCCTCTCTCGAAGGCATCCGTGAGGAGGGTTACGATTCGGCGAGTTTCGTCTTCATCGACGAGCGCGGCCGTGGCGCCGACGTGAACCGCGGC
>JBDTFK010000100.1:0-2516 GCA_039937995.1 Vulcanimicrobiaceae bacterium
CGCGGGTGCGGCGGCGCCGATTATGGGAGCGCTGGATCGCCGGCTCGTGACGTTTTCCATCGATCAAACCGCGGGGACGATTACGGTCACCGCAACGCAGGCGACCGGAACCGACACGCTTCACATCAGCGATGCGCGCGGCGCGACGGTCGACGTGCCGATTCGCGTCGCATTTCGCGCCGGGACGGTCGTTGCCGCGACGACGCTCAAGGTAACCGGTTCGCCCGTCGATCCGCAGTGGTTGGCGCGGCAGATCGCCACCACGGTCGCGCGGTTAACCACGGTGTTGCCCGGCGCGATAACGAGCATCTCGCCCGTCACTCCTCCGACCGCGCCGTTGTCGCCGGGCGAGCAGGCGCAGTTCGCGGTTCCGGTTCAAATCGGCGGCGGCTCGGCGTACTACGATGTCGCGGGTGAGACGAACGTTACCGTGCAGAACGTTCCGGTCGATACCTTCGCTCCGGCCGTGCTCTTTTACGATGACGATCCGGAACGCGTGGTGGCGGACGGCGTGCTCTTTCGCGGAACGATCGACGCCGCGCACCCCACGCGTTTGTATTACTACCACGACGGCGGTCCGCAACCGCGCCGCGTCATCGTGATGCTTTCGGCGCAGTCGCAAGACCCCGTGTCGCTGCACGTCATCGATTCCAGCGCGGGACCGAACTTGGACGTCATGAGCGTCGGACACGCCGCGAGCAAAAATTTCCTCGCGTATAAAGCGCTCAATGTGGGCACGATCGTCGACCTCAACGGCGACGCGCCGTTCGTCTTGGACGATCTCATGATGCAATACCGTCAAGGCGTCGCCGGAAGCGTGGGCTTGCGGGTTCTCTCGGGAGGCGCCGTGACGGTTACGGTCGTTGCGGCTTCGCCCGGCGTCGATCCGCGAACGCTGCTGGCGAGCCCGGTGCTACCCGGAGACGGTCATCACCGCACCGGTTTCTTTTCGATCGCCGACTACGGTAGTGCAGCGCTCTCGTACATCGTAGGCGCCGCCGATGCGAAAATCGTCTACGGCGACCGAGAACCGACACCGCGCAACCTCGATCCAAACGCGCGTGGGCACGACTACGGCGATTACGGGGTGCTTTGGAACATCGCTTTTACCCTTAGCAATCCAACTCCCGATCCCGCCACGGTCTATCTTTACCAACGCCCGATCGGGGGCGTGGTACGCTCGAGTTTCTTGGTCGACGGGAACCTGGTTGAAACCGGTTGCGTGCGCGTCTCGACGCCGTACCAGATCGGAGCTTACGCGTTAGCGCCGAATCAAACGTACCGCCTCAACGTGCAGACGATGACCGACGGCGGCTCGAACTATCCGCTCGAAGTCGGGGTAACGCAAGCTGCGCCGCAAGCGACACCACCGCCGATTAACTCACCGGACGGATGCTTTCCAAAATGAAGGAAAAAATCGATCGCGCGACCGAGCCGAAAATCGTGCTGCTCGTGCGATTGCTGAACGCGATCGACGAAGGGCGCTATTCGTTCGAGGCGTTGAAAGACCGCATTGCCGAAGGCGGCAAGCGCGCCGGCACGCGAAGTTTGCGGCGTTATCTTTCGGTGCTTTCCGATGCCGGCTTTCCCTGGTATTTCGACCGGGCGAGCAACGCCTACCGCTTCGCCGACGGTTACAGTCTCAAACGCTTGGATCTTTCGAGCGGTGAGTTATTCGGGCTCGTCGCGCTGCGGTCGTTCGGCGCGTCGCTCGGGGGGGCGATCGGGCAATCGATCGATGAAATTACGGAAAAGCTGCTCGGGTCTTCGGGGCGTGGTACGCAGGCGCGCGCGGACGCACCGACACCGTTTGCGTTCCGGCTCGCGGAAATACGACTGGACGAGGCGGGCGAGCGCGCATTCTCGACGTTTGCCGCCGGTGAGCGGACGTCGCGAAGCGTGCAATTCGTGTACTCGGACAAAGAAGGAACGCAAAGTTCGCGCACGGTGGATCCCTACGGTTTCATCGTAAGCTCGGGTCGAATCTATTGCGTGGCGTACGATCACGGGCGGCGCGACAAGCGCGTGTTCGCGGTCGACAACGTAGCCGGCCCGCAACTTTTGGCGCGCACGTTCACCAAGCCGCAAGACTTCGACGTGGAGGCCTATGCGGCGGCGTCGATTAGCGGCGTGATGCACGGCGCGGAGACGACGCCCGTGCGCGTGCGTTTCGCGCCTCGCGTTGCAAAAGCGGCGATCGCCGCCCGCGTCGTCGCGGAACGCTTGGTCGTACGCAATCCCGACGGCTCGTCCGAAATTGAATACCGCGTTGCGGACGTGGACGAACTCGTGCGCTGGGTGCTCGGCTGGGGAGCGCAGGCCGAGATTCTTGAACCACCCGAAATTCGCGAACGAATTGCCAAGCTCGTCAACGACATCTCTTCCAAATACCCTTATCTACAATAGTCGGACGCCGCGAGGCGGAAGGCGGACGGGGCGAAGGCCGGAAGTAGCTTCAGGCCATGCCCTCTTCGCCCTCATCCAAACCGGTCGTCGAACTCGACGGACGTCACCTT
>JBDTFK010000101.1:0-9658 GCA_039937995.1 Vulcanimicrobiaceae bacterium
CGATCGTGCTTAAACTCCCCGACACATTTAGCGTGGAGATCCTGCGCGATCACGTAAAAGCGCTCGAGGGCGCAGTCGCGGACGTTCTCGGTGCTGCGTTGAAGGTGCGGTTCAAAACGGAGGGCACGGCCAAGAATGCGGGGCCGCCTTCCGTCGCGGCACCGGTAACTGCCGAAGAATCCCTCGAAGATGTCGACGCTCTTTTCAACTATGCCAACGAACGGATACCTGAACGATGAATCAAGCGCAACTGATGGCACAAGTCAAGAAAATGCAAACCGAAATGACGAAGGCGCAAGAAGAACTTGCGAATGCCGTCGTGACCGGCACCGCCGCGAACGGAATCGTAACCGTTGAAATGACCTGCGATCACCGGGTGAAGAGCATTAAAATCGGCGCCGAAGCGGTGGATCCCGGCGATGTCGAAACCCTCGAAGATCTCGTAACCGTGGCCGTCAACGATGCGCTTACCAAAGTATCGGAAGCCGCCCAAAAACGCATGGGCGGACTGACCGGCGGCATGAAGATCCCCGGCTTAATGTGAGGCGCCCGCGTGGGTACTAACGGCACCGTCGCGGGGCCCGTTCAAGCCCTTATCAACGAGTTTTCGAAACTCCCGACGGTCGGGCCAAAAACGGCCGCGCGGCTGGTGTTTTATTTATTGAACCGGCCGCGCTTCGAAGCGCAGTCGCTCGCCGAAGCGATCCTCGCGGTAAAGGACAAAGTGCGCCTTTGCTCGGCGTGTTTTTCGCTAACCGAAGACGATCCGTGCGACATTTGCACCGACGAACGCCGCGACCGCTCCATGATCTGCGTCGTCGCCGAAGCAAAAGACATTTATGCAATCGAACGCACGAGTGCGTACCACGGCCGCTACCACGTGCTCGGCGGCCTCATATCTCCGATGGACGGCGTCGGTCCGGCGCAACTCCGCGTAAAGGAACTCATCGAACGCGTCGGCACCGAGTCGCCGCACGAAGTTATTCTCGCAACCAACCCAAACGCCGAAGGTGAGGCGACAGCACTCTATCTAGCACGCTTGATTCAACCACTCGCCGTAACCGTGACCCGTCTCGCGTACGGTCTGCCGATCGGCGGCGATTTGGACTACGCAGATGAGGTAACCCTAACCAAAGCCCTAGAATTCCGCCGGACGCTTTGATTCCGGCCAGCTCTTCGCCGCCGCGGCCCTCACGTACGGAGTACGCTTCGGGTCGCGGCGGCTTCGATCCGACCGAAATCAAAGCGTCCGGCTGCGTGCATGCGGGCTGGGGTGGGCTCGTTTGCCTGCGGCAAACATCGGGGGGCGGTTGGCTGGTTTTGGGGGTTGGGGCGGTGTAAAGGGAGGGGGTGGATGTTGTGGGAGTAGCCGACGAGTGGGCTTTGCTGTCGGAATTCCCGGATGATCTCGGTGGGTTTGGGCTGCTTGGGGAAGACTTTCCGTACATCGTCTTTGCGGCATCGCCGGGCGGAACGATCGAGTATTGTAATGGCCGGTGGTTTGAATATACGGGGCAAACGCGGACGAGTGCGCGTACCGGTGGATTCGCGGGCGGTATTTATCCCGCGGATCGTCAGCATCTCGTAGATCTTTGGGAGCGCGCTTTGCGCTCAGGCGCGGAAGATTCAGCCGAGGTCCGGTGCCGCCGGGCCGACGGAGCGTACCTCTGGCATCGCGTTTCGGTACGGCCGTGTCGGGATGCGAGCGAGTCGATCGTTCGCTGGGTCGGGACGATTACCGACATAACGTTCGAGCGCGACGTCACGGACCAATTGCGGCGCACGAACGCTGAAGCCGGGCTTCTGCGCGAGGTTGCGCGTCACACTCCGACGCTCTTGTTTACCGCCGACACGCGCGGGCGCGTGACGTTTGCGAACGAACGCTGGGCGGCCGTCATCGGTTGCCCGCACGATGCGCTGCTGGGAGCGGGTTGGGAAAGCTTCATCCATCCCGACGACCGCGAGCGCGTAGCGTCACAGTGGCTCGCGCACGTCGGGAAGAGCGAACCCTACCAGTCGCAGTGGCGTTTGCGGCGCGCCGATGAGACGCACCGTTGGATCGACGTACGCGCCGAAGCCGAGCGGAATCCCGGCGGCCGTATCGTGCAATGGTACGGCGTGGCGGTCGACATCGACGAACAGCGTCGCACGTTTGATGCGCTCGAATTGCTCGTAAAAAGCGGCGCGTCGATCGCGCGCGAGCAAGATGTGACCAAGATACTCACGCATTTGGCGAGCGCATCGCTTGCCGGCGTCGCCGACATTGCGATTTTTGACCTGCTCGACGATGCCGAAGGAACGCGCTTGGTCGTCGCGTCCCCCGAAGTTCCGCAAGAAGTCGTCGCGGCAGTGCGCGAGTACGGACCTCCAAAACGTGAGAGCGAACACCCGATCGCGCAAGCAATCGCGCGGCGAGCGAGCGTCGTTATCAATGATGTCGACGAATCGTTTATCGTGTCTAACGTCGCGGACGAAGCGCGCCGCAACAATTGGCGAGTATCCGGGATCCGCTCGCTTCTCTGCGTGCCGATGCTTGTCTCGGGCAAATCGATCGGCGCGCTAACGCTCTTGCGCACGCGTTCGGCAAACCCGTTTCACGGAACGGACGTACGGATATTCGAAGACGTCGCGCACCGCGCCGCCTCCGCAATTGAGAACATCCGGCTAAACGAAGCGGCACGGCGCGAGTCGCGCGACCGATCCGAGCAGTTCCGGCGCATTGCGGACTTGAGCCCGCAGTTCATGTGGACGACCGATGCGTCGGGCAATGTCGATTGGTGGAACAAACGCTGGTACGAATATAGCGGTCAAACCGTTGAAGAATCGCTCGGGACAGGCTACTCCCTGCTGATGCATCCCGAGGATCTTCCGGGCGTATTAAATGCGTGGAAAAGCGCGGTCGCAAGCGGGAAACCGTTCGAACGCGAGTACCGCCTTCGCGGCTCCGGCAACCAATACCGGTGGTTTGTTGGCCGCGCGGTCGCCGAACGCGAGGTTTCCGGTAACGTCGTAAAATGGTACGGCTCGACGAACGATATCCACGAATCGCGGCGCGCGGCGCTTACGATGCGCGTGTTCGCGGACCTCGGCGAGGCGCTCTCGGAAACGCTCGGTCTCGAGGCTACGCTCAATGCGATTATCAACACCGTCGTTCCCGCGTACGCCGATTGGGGATATATATCGCTTGCCGATACCGCGGGCGAACTGCGCATTGCGGCAGCCGTTCACCCGCATCCGCGAGAGCAAGCAAAGCTCGACACGCTCCTTCAGAAAAAGCTTGCCGACGGGGACTCGCGCTTGGGGTCGCCGGAGGTTCTGCGGACGCGAACGCCGGTGCTCGTGCGCCGCACCAGTTATGCCGAAGCCGAGTCGTATCTGCGCGCCGATGTCGTGCGCGTGTTTGAATCGGTCGGATTCATGTCGGTATTGATTTGCCCGCTGCTCGTCGGTGCGGAGTCGCGCGGGACGCTCGTTTTTTGCATGTCCGAATCCGGCCAGCCCTTCGATCCCGACGACATGCCGTTTTTCCAAGAGCTTGCGCGCCGCGTCGCTCCCGCAATTGCGAACGCCGAACTCTACGAACGCGAACGCCGCGTCGCGCAATCGTTCCAAGAAGCGGCGCTCCCCTCGAAACTTCCGTCGTGCGACGGATTCGAGTTCGACGCCATTTACGAGGCCGGTCTTGCCGAAGCGCTCGTGGGGGGAGACTGGTACGATGCGTTCGTGCTCCTCGACGGACGAATCGTCATTTCGATCGGCGACGTAGCCGGGTCCGGCTTAGAGGCGGCCGTCATCATGGCGAACATGCGGCAGGCAATTCGCGGCGTCGCGCAGGTGCATGCGGATCCCGATCTGATGCTGGAGGCCGCGGATCGCGCGTTGCGCAGCGAGAATCCCGACCGCTTCGTGACGGCGTTTGTCGGCGTTATCGATCCCGTTGAAAAGGCGATTGCGTACCAGTCGGCCGGACATCCGCCACCGCTGCTTTGCACGAACGACGGTGAATGCGCCGAACTTACCTCGTCGGGCCTTCCGCTCGGCTTGCGAACGGACGACGAGCCGGCTACAAAATTCGCGCACTTGAGCGAGGGCGCATTGCTCGTGCTCTACACGGACGGACTTATCGAGTCGACGCACGATCTATTTGAGGGCGAGCGCCGCTTACGGAGCGTGCTCGCCGATCCTGGGTTACGCCGTGGGCTTCATCCCGCGAAGCAGATCCACGACGCAGTCCTCACCGAAGGCTCTCGCGATGACGTTGCAATCCTCACAATTCGTACCGGCGCGCGCGCGGAACCACTGCATTGGACGGTCGATACGCGCGACGATCATGCGACGGGTTCGGCGCGGTTGGAAATCGTGCGGGCGCTTCGCAAGCGCGGCATGACGGGCACGCCCCTCGCGGCGGCAGAACTCATCCTCGCCGAATTCATCGCAAACATAACCCGGTACACGCCGGGCGCCGCCGAGCTCTTATTGGAATGGAACGGCCTCGTACCCGTGCTGCACGCGCTCGATTCGGGGCCGGGGTTCGAGTTTGCCGCGAAGCTTCCGCAAGATCTCTACAGCGAATCCGGGCGCGGACTCTTTCTCATCGCGAAACTCTCGCTCGATTTTACCGTTATGCGCCGCCCGGAGGGCGGCAGCCACGCCCGGGTCGTGCTTAAAACCTAGATTAAGGCAGAGTAATTTTTTCGTTCGGTGCGTGCAGGTCTTTGCAATGGCTCGGTGCAACGCCAGCTTGCAAAGGGAGCACATGCTTGGTTTTCGGGTTGGCGAAGCGTGCGCATTTCTTCGCGGTCAAACGCGATAGGTAAATGTTGCTGCATTAAAAGGGGACGGCTCTGATGGCGCCTCGGCGGTATAGCTCTGCGTCGATCCCAACCCTGATGCTGGTCGTCGGCCACGACTTACGTTTGTCGACCTTCATCGCTCCGAGCGATCTCGCAAATCAATTCAACGACGCGAAGCGCGACGGTCTTGCGGTTCACGCCCTCGCGTGGGGCAGCGCAAAACGTGTGGCCACCGCCGTTAACGGCGCGTTGCAAGGTCGCCGCCAGCGCTTTTTTGCGTGGACGATCGGTTCGCATCATTTCGACGGATACGCGCTCGCGCAGACGGCGCCCGATGGCTCGGTAACCGGCGCTATCATCGTGGGGGCCGATTGCGCGGAGCTCTTTGAGCTACGCGATGCGCTGCATCAATCGCAAGAAATTACCTCGTCGGCCTACTTTGTTTTGGATATGGCGACGATGATCGTCAACGTTACGCCGGCGTTCGCGCGCATCTGGGGGTTTGACGCCGGCACCACACGCATCGCATTTAACGATATTCTCGACCGCGTACACACCGACGACCGCGTTGCGTTCGATCAACAAAGTACGCAGGGCGGCCCCGATCACGAGCTGATCCTGGAGTATCGTATCGTGCATCCCGCCGGCGGCCTGCGGCATTTGCGAACGTGCGGATCGTTTCTGCGCGACAGGAAAGGGAAGGTGCGGCGGACCGTTGGGACCGTCGCCGACGTCACGGACTACGTGCTCGCGCAACATACCGCCGCATTTCTCGCCCGGCACGATTCCTTAACGGGCCTGAGCAATCGCAGCGCGTTCATCGAAGAGCTCCAAGCACAAACAAACGGCGGCCACGGTAAAGCGACGGTCGTGTTGATCGATATCGATCATTTTTCGCAGGTGAACGACATTGCCGGGCACGCGGTCGGCGATCGTTTGCTCTGCGCGGTTGCCGAACGCCTCAAATTCCTCGAGCCCCTCGGTCACTCGGTTGCGCGTCTAGGCGGCGACGAGTTCGGAGCCCTGTTGCTCGAACCGGCCGACGCGTTGCGCTCCAACAGAATCGTCGAAAGCTTGCGGCAGCGGCTCGACGTTCCGTTCCTCATCGACGAGAACCAATATTTCATCCGCACAACGATGGGCGTGGCGCAATATCCCGAGGACGGCGGCGGCGACGTGCTCTTGCAAAATGCGGGCATCGCGTTGCTCAGTGCAAAAGGCACCGCGCGCGGAAGCATCGCGCGGTATCATCCCAACCTCGAGCGGCGGTTGATTGCGCGCAACCGCATCGAACGCGATCTTTCGTACGCAATCGACCGGCGTCAGTTCGAAATGTACTACCAGCCGGTTATCAGTGCCGCGACGGGTGAGGTGATTGCGGCCGAGGCGCTGCTGCGTTGGAACCACCCCGATCTGGGCCTACTTTCTCCCGACGCGTTCTTAAACGTCGCCGAAGAGAGCGACGCGGTAGTCAACATCGGACGATGGACAATAGAACGCGCGTGCGCCGATGCGATGACGATGACCGATTCGCTCGGCAAGCCGTTACGCCTAAATGTCAATATTTCACCGCGGCATGTGCAATCCGACGCGCTCGTGCGCGACGTTGCGGCCGCTCTCGACCGGACCGGCTGGAAGCCGCACAACCTCCAACTGGAAGTCACGGAACAGCTTCTGATGGAGGACACGCCGGCCGCGTCTTCGACCCTCAATGCGCTGTGCGCTCGCGGGATCTCGATTGCCATCGACGACTTCGGAACCGGCTACAACACCCTGAGCTACCTCAAGTCGTACCCGGTGTCGTGCATCAAGATCGACCGCGCTTTTGTTAAGGATTCCGAATCGGACGACTACAGCCGCGCGATTTGCCGGTCGGTAACGACACTCGCGGAGGCGTTGAATATGAACTTAATTGGGGAAGGTGTAGAAACGTCCGGACAAGCGGCGTTTCTTCGGACTATCGGGTGTCGGGAACTACAGGGCTTCCACTTCGGCAGGCCCGTCGCGATGGGGGAATTTATCGCGACGCACGCCTGAGTGGGGCCAAAATAGACCGAAAGACCCAAGGGTTACTTGCTTGCTAGGTCACAACAGCTACGAGCACTGCCCCGGCACCTGGAGAGACCAAGGAAAGACGTGTACGAAGGACTAGCGCTTGTTGTGCGATCTTCTTGGGATCGTTGAAATCTTGATTGGCAAATCGGGCGAAGCCCCGGTTCCTCCGACCGCGAGTAACCTCCCGGCTGGGCGGCTCGAGTCTTTGCGCGTCTTTCTTAGCCGCCTCGACCGCGAGCTGCCGCAGGTCATCGCCCAGGCGCTCTCCGAAGCCGCCGCCTCCGTTTCGGCCGATGTGGCGATGCTCATGGAAGTTCAAGCAAACGAACTCTTCATTGCGTATTCGACCGATCCGGCGTTCCTCGAAAAGCGCGTCACTTGGATTCGCAGCGTGCAATCCTCGGAGTCGCGCATCGCGCGCCGGACGCTCGACCAACTCGACCTCGCAAACGCTTTCGTCTGTCCGCTCGAGCTGGGAAACCGCGAGTGGCTTTTGCTCCTTGGTTGTCAGCGAGGCGATCTCGACCCCGAACGATTCGAAGACGTCCAAGCGGCGCTCACCGACGTTTTCAAAAACCTGCTGCGCAAGCGCGACTCCGAAGCGACGAGGCAATCTTACGTCGATCACCTGACCGGCCTGCCGGACCGTTGGGCGACGATGGGGCGCATATCGGAAGCGATGGTTTCTGCCAATCGCCATCAGCAACGGGCTGCAATGCTCTTCATCGACGTCAACGGGTTCAAGAACGTTAACGATACGCTCGGTCACGCGCACGGTGACAAGGTTCTGCACGCAATTTCCGCGTGTATGCGCGACGTTTTACGTTCGAACGAATTTGTCGGCCGGATCGGCGGCGACGAATTTGCCGTCGTCCTTTCGCCCGTAAAATCGATCGAAGAAGCGCAGCGCGTCGCGCAGCGGCTCTACGACGAAGTGAAAAACGTGCGCATCGAGTCGATGGAGAGCCCGATAACGCTGGGCATCGGCATTGCGATGTATCCCGACCACGCGACGGATCAGGAACAGTGGCTTCACAACGCCGACATCGCGATGTATCGCGCAAAACGCCTGAGAGAACCGTATTGTGTCTACGACCCTACGATGCAAACCGACATTCAAACGGTCAACGTCGTTACCGGGGTGACGGATTTCGAAACCACGTACGAGCAGCAATTCCTGTTGTGTTTCCAGCCGATTTTCGACGTAAAATCCGGTCGCGCGACAGCCGTTGAGGCGCTCGTGCGATGGCTGCATCCCGAAGACGGATTGCTCTCGGCGGCCAGCACGATCAAAGCCGCGGGCGCCGAGCAGAAGACGAAGAGCCTCGACTTATGGGTAACGCGTAAGGCGCTTGCCTACGCCGCGCAGTGGAAAAACCGCGGGATCGAGCGCGTTCACGTCAATATCGCAGATTTCGGCGAAGAAACCGTCGCGGGGTTGATGCGCGCGCTCAGTTCCGGAAACGCCGATCCGTCGCAGTTGGCATTCGAATTTGGCGGCCTGCCGGCGGACGCCGACCCGGAGACGTACGCGCGCGTCATCGAAACGCTCGCCCGTACCGGTGCAAAGATCGGCATCGACGATTTCGGCGGCGGCAACTTTAACCTCGCGGCTCTCGAGCGCCTCGCGATTCGCTTTGTCAAACTCTCCAAGATGTTGCTTCCCTCGACCGGCGTCACGGGCAAGGGCGTCGAGTCCATCGTCGCGCTCGCAAAAGTCCTCGACTGGGAAGTGATCGCGACGCGCGTTGCGACCAGCGACGACCGCCGCTTGATCCGCAACGCCGGCGTTCAGTACATGCAAGGGTTCGCGTTCGCGCAGCCGATGACGGCGATCGATTTCGACGCTTGGATAAGCGGCAGCCCCGAACTCAACCTCGTCGGCTAGGCGCCGTCTCCTAACCGCTCCCTCATTCAATTCACCGCTGACCCTCAAACCGGCAGGGTAGTCTGGGCGCGGAGGAATTCGCATGTCAGCTCAATCGTTGCCTGTTTCCAGTGGTCTCGCAGGTGTCGTCCCCGCTCTTCGCGGAACGCCGCGGATCGTCGCGATTCTTGCGGGGATCGCTATTGCGGCGCTGTCGGTTGCCGCGTGGCTTTCGCACGCACGTAGCGAACCGCAGGTAACGACCGAACCCGTCGCGCGTCAAACACTGACGCAAAGCGTTACGGCATCGGGCACGGTCAACGCGCAAAACACGATCGCCGTCGGCACGCAAATATCCGGAACGATCGCCGCACTCAACGTGGATTTCAATTCGAAAGTCCGCAAGGGACAGGTTCTTGCGCGCCTCGATCCCAGCACGATGCAAGCGCAGCTCGATCAAGCGTCCGCGGCCCTAGCGCAAACGCAAGCGCAGGCCGATGCCGCCGGCGCCGACGCGGGCGGTGCGAATGCGAGTGTCGACGTAGCGAGTGCAAACACCGCCGCCCAGCAAGCCGCCGTCGCGAGTGCGCAAGCAAATGCCGCCAAGGCGCAGGACGCCGTAGTGCTCGCCCGGGCGCAGTTCGATCGCGACAATGCGCTCTACACTCAAGGATTTCTCGCGCAGGCAACCATGCAGGCCGATCGTTCGAATCTCACGCAGAGTCAAGCCGCTGCGGCTGCTGCGGAGGCCGCCGTCGCTCAGGCCCGCGCGCAAGCGGTGGCGGGAAATGCGACGATCGTGCAGAGCGCATCGCAAGCCCAGGGTCAGGCCGCGACGGCGCAAGCCGCGCAAGCGTCGGTCGCCGCGGCCCGCGCAATACGTGAAGAGGACCAACTCAATCTCGATCGCACCGTCATTACCTCACCGGTGGACGGAACCGTC
>JBDTFK010000102.1:0-6594 GCA_039937995.1 Vulcanimicrobiaceae bacterium
CGATGAACTCTTCATCACCGCTATCGAGACGGGCAACGAGCTCGAGATCATCCAGGGGATCATCGCTTGGTTGAATGAAGAGACCGGAGACGGCGACGCCGAGCGCATCGGCGATTCGCTGAACGACTGTGATTCCGACATCACCTGCGGCTCGTTCGATGCGGGACACAGTGGGGCGAGAGATGCCCGCCCTTTCCGCGAGTTGTTCTTGGGAAAGACGGGCCTTTGCCCGACCGATGATGACGTTGACACGTAGAGCCTCCAGTGCCGGCAGTCGATCGGAAATTGTGATGTTCATGGTATGTGGCGTGCCTTTCTCGGCGGATATGGGCAGCCGTTTGCCCCGCATTTTTGGCACGATGGTGAGCTTCTCGCATTCTATTGTATCTTATCTGATTCAATTGGACAAGCCTCAGGGCGATGGCGCGCGATACGTGTTCCAATTGCCCTTTCTTGCGTGATACCGACGTAACGTTGCGGCAACAACCGGCTGGTAGCGTCTTGGCATGGATTACGCAACCGCGCGCCAAGTCGGCGAGGCATTTGAAGCCATGTTACTCAAGCAGTGTCTCGGCTCGCTCGCGCATAAAAGCGATGTAATCGGTGAGTACGGTATCGATGCGATAGCGCGCTCGATCGCGCAACGCGATGCCGATGGGTTCGGCGCCCTTCTCGCCGCGCGGATGAATCCGGATGCAGAATGATGCGGAGAGCCCGCGCGAGGCGCGAATTCGCGCGTTACTTCCGCTGGTCCGCAGAGTCGCGCGACGCGTGCGGCGTCTCGTGCCGAGCGCCGATCTCGACGATCTCATCGGCGACGGAAGCATCGGGCTGATTCGCGCGGTCGATAGCTTTGATGCATCGCGTGGGCCGTCGCTCGAACAGTACGCCCACAGCGTCGTCGCCGGTTCTATGCTCAATGGAATTCGACGGATGGACCCCGTATCGGAGCGCGCGCGGCGAGCCGTGCGCAACGGGGAGACGAGCCGCTACCGAATCGCACTCGATTGGGGTCGAATCCCGAGCGTCGAAGAAATTGACGGGATCGCTCCGGGTTTTGCACGTGCGACCGTAGCCGCTCACCGTTCACAGCCGCTCTCGCTCGATTCCCCGCTGCCCGAAGGCGAAAAGCTCGGCGGCGATTGGAGCTGCGATCCCGCACAAATCGTCGAAGAGCGCCTAAAGGTCGGCACGATTCGCGCGGCTTTACACCTGCTTCCCGAGCGCCAGCGCAAGCTCGTACACGAGCACTACTTCGTGGAGAGATCTTTGCGCGACATCGGAAAGCGCATGCGGATTTCGCCGCAACGCGCTTCGCAGTTGCACCTTGCCGCGATTGCAAAAATGAAGAAGTCGCTCGATGCTACGACGAATTGAAAGCGAAACCCGCAGCGCGACGCTGTTGGGCGCAATCGGTCTCGCGCAGAGCGATCCGATCGTCGCGGCGGTTCCCGAAGCCGAGCTCGAAACGCCGCTGCTTCCCCACGATCACCCCAAATGGGTCGCCGATGCTCTCACCGTTTCGCAACGCGCGCGGGAAGCAATTGCAAAACTCCGCCCGATCGTCATCAACATCCTCACCTTTTGGGACCATCGCGTCCGCTCCATCGTCATCGCCGGCGCTCGCGTATCGGTCGACCCGAGCGGAAGCTACAAGCTCGAATAGGGCTTGCATCGTCGAATTATCGTACAGATAAATATGCGATGAAATCGAATCCGCCGAGAAGGCGCCGCGTTGTCCTCGCAGGTACGTTATCCGTCGGGAATAGCAGGCCGATTCATTCTGGGAGGCTGTATGGTTCAGACGGTTCTGGATATGCTTGTTCGCTGGCTGGGTAATCTTGCGTATCTCGCAAGACCGGCTGCCTACATTTTTGTCGCCGGCATCATCATACTTGCGCTGGTTGGTATTTTCGATCGCGAACGAGTGCGAGCGGCGTTTGGTTCGATCTCCTCGGAGTCACGCCCGGCGATTGCGTGGATCGCCGTAGCGGCAGTGCTTGCCGTTGGGTTCTTTGCGCTACACGTTGTTCGAGCCGCCGGCGTGCAGCGCTTTAGCGACATGCAAAATGCGCGGACCTCGGGCGGCGTTGATACCGACTCGTCGGTAACGATTCAGGGACCACCGAATGCTGCGTACTTCGCATTTCGCACGTTTCGGCGGACGCTTACGCTTCCTCGCGAGTTTGCGTCGCGAATCACTCCGGAGGGGCTGGGCGCGATCGCTCCGTATTTAGGCGTGCCCGCGGGTGGAAACATCAAATCACTCGTGGACGAGTTTCATCGCTCCGGACCGGATATCGTATTTTCGCGCGAGCAAACAATCGAGCAGCAGGTACCGGTACGCATGGACTCAAGCGATGTCGGCGTGAGCATCGACATGACGAGCCCGCTTTTCGGAGCGGGACGAAATTATTTTAACGCGGCGTTCAATGCGAAATACGTCCTTCACAACCCCACCTCGACTCGCGCGCACATGCTGTTCACATTCCCTCTGCCGACGGGAAGCGGAACGATGAGCGATGCGGTGTTCCGCATGGATGGACATCGGTTAGATGTCGCCGATATCTCAAATGGCTACGTCTGGAACGGCAGTCTGGACCCAGGTTCGGCGGCTACGTTCGAGGTTTCGTACAAAAACCAGGGATCGCGCGGATGGAGCTATCAGCTTTCGCAGCGACGCGAGGCGATCGAGAGCCTAAATCTTACCCTGCAGAGCAATCGCCGCCCCAAATTTGCGCGGTATTCGGTGTTCCCGACTTCGGCGGATTACGGACTCGGTACCTCGACGTTACGTTGGCAACTCAAGAATATCGTTACCGCTCAAGATATCGGGATCGTTTTTTCGAATTTTGACACGAGTGAATCTATCGCCAAAATGGTGACGTACATGCCGATGGCGCTTTTGGTCGCGCTCGTTTTTATCACGTGCTTTGCCCTGCGGATTGGGCGACGGATTGCTCCGGAAGCGGCGGCCACCGCAGCGGCAAGCTGCGCGGTTGGCCTTGCGATCGCCGGCATTCTCACGTGGTACGTCCCCGCCATCATCGCGGCGGTACTCGGCTGCGGACTGGCTGTTGCGCTCGTAACGCGCGCACTAGGCGGCGTGTTTATCCGTCCTGCCGTCCTCGCGTTAGTCACGCCGATCGCGTTTCTCTGGACGACTAACACCTCGTTGCTGCTCGCGCTCGTCGTCGCGGCTGCACTATGGCTCCTCATCTTCCAGCCGGTAGGCAATCCCCTTAGGCTTGCTCGTGTGCGCTAGGTTAAGATCGCCCGCGCTCGATCGACGCCGGATATTGCATCGCCCGCAAACGTGATGTTGTACCCGTGCGTGTGAAGCGACCGACCGATTCGATAAGCACGAGTGCGGTTCGTCCTCCGAGCATCGTGCATGGCATAAATGCCACGCTGGCGGGCGAATGCTACGAGTTGCAGCGCTGAGAGCGTAAGGTGTTGCGCAGCGTGACTATATGCTGCGGGATGTAGGCGCGTTCTTGAGCGGTGAGCTGCGCGTCGTTCATTTCGCCGGAAAGGTACGCGATCAACGACCGGCCCGCGTCGCACGAGCCGTAGACCGTCGCGGGTACAACCTGTACCGGAAATTGCACCTCGGCCGATGGGAACGGCGAGGATTGCATCTTTAACAGCGGCATTTGTGAGGCGGGCGGCGGTTCGATCGGGGGCCGCGTGTTGATCTGATATTCGAGTTGCGAGATTTGGATTTCACTTTCGCGGCGCTGGGTCGCGGTCACGCCGGGGAGCGAGAGTTGATACTGCAATTGGGCAATCGTCTGCCGGTCGATTGTCGATTGCGGAAGCGTTTGTGCTGCTATCGTCGCCGGCAACAGGCAAAGGACGATTGCCTGCAGCCCGGCACAAGCGCGAAGGGCGATCATGTGGTCAGTATACCCCAAATCGATCCTTGCCCGACGCCGACCTTGCCTCGGTCTCGGAATTTGACCGCAAGATTCCGATAGGATGCGGATCGGGCACGCTATAGAGTAAGATTGAGCCGATGGCCACTATCGAAACCCGGGAGCCGCATATACAAAATGAATTCTCCAACGATAACACCTCTCGCGGGCCGGGCCGGCGATCTTGCGTGGAGCGCGATCGAATCGCGCTTGCTCGATGAGGGTTTCGCGCAGCACGAGCGCTTTCTCTCGGCAAGCGAATGCATTGCATTGCGCGACCTGTATCTCGACAATACGCTGTTCCGTTCCCGGGTTGTGATGGAACGCCACAATTTCGGCAGCGGGGAATATAAGTATTTTTCCTATCCGCTCCCGGAGAGTATCGCGGCGCTCAGAGAAGCGTTTTACCGTGCCCTTGCGCCGGTCGCGAACCGCTGGAACGAACTCTTAGGCGTAAATGAACGTTTTCCACCGTCGCAGCAGCAGTTTTTGGAAGTGTGCGGCGAACGCGAACAGGCGCGGCCGACGGCGCTTTTGCTGCGGTATCGCACCGGAGACTACAATCGATTCCATCAAGATCTTTACGGCGACGTGGCGTTTCCATTCCAAGTTACCTTTTTTCTTAGCGCGAAGAGCGAATACGAAGGCGGTGAGTTCGTCCTAACCGAGCAACGCCCACGCGCTCAAACGCGACCGATGGTGATCGCACCGGATCAGGGCGACTTCGTCATTATTCCAAACCGCTACCGGCCGGTTTCCGGGAAAACCGGTCGTTACCGGACGACGTACCGACACGGTGTCAGCGCCCTTCGAGCGGGCGAGCGTTTCACGCTTGGAATTGTCTTCCACGATGCACGGTAACGTCGTTCAACGGAATTACGACGCAAGTTTCGGGTAGAACGAGAGATGATTCCCGGGTAGCATGAGAACCATGAATAGCGTAATGCAGTTGAACGAGACAAAAATACCGGAAGGCGCACTTTACGATGCGTTGGTTGCGCGCGACGCGGCCTACGAGGGGCGGTTTGTCTACGCCGTAAAAACCACGGGCGTGTATTGCCGTCCCACCTGCAAAAGCCGTCGTCCGCTCCGGGCAAACGTCGAGTTTTTTCTCGGAGCCGATGAGGCGCGCGCAGCCGGATATCGCGCGTGCAAACGCTGCAAACCCGAGCAGGCGATTGCGATCGACGACCGCATGATACGCTTATGCCGTTACCTCGAGAGTGCCGAGCAGGCGCCCACGCTTCGCGAATTGCGCGAGTTCATTGGGTTGAGCGAAACGCATTTGCAGCGCCGATTCAAGGCTGAAATCGGTATGTCGCCCCGGCGTTACTCGGCGATCGTGCGAGAAACGCGACTTCGCTCGCGGCTGCAAGACCCGGGCAGCGTTACCGACGCGATCTACAATGCGGGGTTCAGTTCGGCTTCCCAGGTCTACGGGAACGGCGCCGCAACGCTGGGGATGTCGCTCGCGCAGTTTCGGGCGGGCGGTAAGAAGGCTGAGATTGTGTATGCGATCGTTGATTCGACCCTGGGCAACGTGCTCGTAGCCGGCACGCGCAGCGGCATTTGCCGCGTGGACATTGCGACCAGCCCGGGAGAACTCGAAGCGCGTTTGAACAGGGAGTTCCCGCACGCGAGCATCACGCGAACCGACGACCGATTGGAATCGACGACGTCGCTTATCGTACGCTATCTTTCGGGAGACGGCGCGTGGCCCAAACTACCGGTCGACGTTCGCGCGAGTGCGTTTCAGGCCCGCGTCTGGCATGCGCTGCGCGAAATTGCCCCCGGAACCACGATGAGCTACGCGCAACTCGCTCGAGTAATCGGTTCCCCGACCGCGGCGCGCGCCGTTGCGAGGGCGTGCGCGACGAATCCGATCGCGCTCCTAATCCCGTGCCACCGCATCGTTCCATCCGCAGGCGGCGTCGGTCGGTACCGTTGGGATCCGGAGCGCAAGAAACGCTTGCTTGAAATAGAACGGACCCGGGCAGAAGCGTCCGCTTAGGCTCCGGCTCGAACCCACCGTTTTGCGGGCGCCCTCGCCTCTTGTAGGATGGATGGGAAATGCCGATGAGTGAAGCGCCGCCCGAGCCGCTGGTTAGTGCCGCGCGCACGGGATCGATCGATGCCGTGGAAGCGTTGCTCCGCTTCGCGTGGCCGCATGCGTTTCGCATCGCGTTTTCCATCGTGCGCGATCGCAACGTTGCCGAAGACGCCGCGCAAGAAGCTTGCGCGGCGGCGTTCTCATCGATCCGTTCCTTGCGGAGCAGCGCAGCATTCAGCGTGTGGTTTTACCGGATCGTCGTGCGTGAAGCGTTTGCGCAGGAGCGGCGCAGGAAGCCGGGCCCCTGGCTTTCCGACGTTCCGGAATCGGCTACTCCCTTTACGAGCGCGATTGTACGGCTCGACGTGCTCCGCGCACTCGAAAAACTTCCGCCCAGGCAGCGCGCCGCCGTCGGGCTTTACTACTATGCGCAACTGAGTAGCGTCGAGATTGCGGAAATATTCGGAATTGCGGACAGTTCGGTCCGTTTTCATCTCATGCAGGCGCGGCGCCGCTTGGAACGTTCACTTGCAGACCATCGCGACATCGGTTGCGAAATACGGACGAGGCAGAATGCACACTAGCCTGACACCAATCATTCGCGGAGCGCTCGACGTTTCCAAGCCG
>JBDTFK010000103.1:0-3354 GCA_039937995.1 Vulcanimicrobiaceae bacterium
GCGCAATGCGTCGACGGTGGCCTCGAGATTCGCTTTCTTATCGGAAAATCGCCGGCGACTATGCGCGTCACGCTCGCAACGGGAGAGCCGTTTTTGCGCGTCGATTTGGCGGTCGATTGGCGGGAGCGGCATACGTTGCTGCGTGTCGAGAACTGGCTTACGACCGGGGCGCAAACGGTGCTGTACGGAGCGCCGCACGGGACGGTCGAGCGCTCGGCCCTTCGCGACACGCCCGCCGCGCGCGCGCGCTACGAAGTTCCCGGGGCCCGTTACGCGGTGGCGCGCGACGAGCGCGGCGGTCTAGCTCTCTTCGCGCTCGATACGTACGGATGGAGCGCGCGCGCGCTGCCGAAGGGCGGCCTGCAAATCGGCCATTCGCTTCTGAGGTCGACGGCATGGCCCGACCCGAGTGCCGATGCGGGCGAGATGCGCCTTTCGTACGCATACGCTCCGTTTGTGAACGCGACAACGGGCGCAATCGAACGTGCGTGGGAATTCTACGCCAAGGAATCGCGCGTGCGTTTGTTCCAGAGTGAAGACGATGGCGTCCTCGTCGTTGCGTGTAAACCGGCGCACGACGGTCGCGGGGTGATTTTGCGCATCCGGGAGTGCGATGGCAAAGCCGGAGCGATCCGGCTGCGTTGCGGCGCGCGGATGCGCGAGGTACACGAGGTTGACGGCCTCGAGCGCCCGCTGGAAAGCGACGTGGAAATTGTGTCCGAAGAACTCCACGGGACCATTTCAGGGTACGGATTGCGAAGTTATCGGGTATTGTTCTAACGTGGCAAGAAGGATTGACGTTGTCTTGTTCGATCTCGACGATACGCTTCACGATGACACTGCGGCGTACCAGAGCGCGGCCGAAGAAGTCGCCCGCGAAGTGGCGGCCGAGCACGGCATCGACGCGCTCGCGTTAAAAGCCGCCTACATCTCCGAGGCCGAAGGCTTCTGGCACCGTCTCACCGCCGACGCGCTTGCGACGAAGCTTGCCGGCGTTCGTGCGCAGATGTGGGGCGCCGCTCTGCGCCGCGTCGGGATCGACGATGCTCCGCTCGCACAACGCAGCGCGAGCAACTACAACCTGTATCGAAAAAAGCGTTTTACCCTCTTCCCCGGTGCCCTCGACGTGCTCAGAACACTCCATGCCTCGGGGACTCGACTCGGTTTGCTCACCAACGGATTCTCCGAAACGCACCGAGAAAAGATCGCGCTCCTTCAAATCGGCGAAATCTTCGACGCAATTTTCATCGCCGACGAAGTAGGCATGCTCAAGCCCGACCCGTTGCTCTTCGCGCATGCCTGCCGAACGATGGGCGTTCCGCCGATGCACGGAGCGATGGTTGGGGATCGTTACGAACGCGACATTCGTGGTGCGCTCGACGCGGGTCTTTTCACGGTCTGGTTGAACGTTCGCGAAGAATCGCTGCCGCCGGGCGTCCCACCGCCGCACGCTACGTGCGGATCGATCGTCGAAGTTCCCGCCGCGTTGGAGCACGCATGACCCAAACCGTCCAAGATTTTGAAAAAACGTTCGTTCGCGCGTGGGAACTCCTGACCCGGAATTGGGTCATCGTACTTCCCGGGATCGTTCTCGGCGTCGTCGGCGGAGTGTTGTCGTTCGTTTTGGGCACGATTTTGGCCGGTTCATTCGCTGCAGCCGATCGCTCTGGCGGCGACGTAAGCTACGTCACGCAAGTCATCTACGCGATCGCGTCGCTCGTCGTTGCCATGTTGGTTTCGATCGTGCAAATGGCTTACGTCACGGGCATGGCGGGGGCAGTGTGGGAGCGCGGACGCACCTCGCTCGGCGACGGCTGGAACGCGTTCGCGCATCGCAGCATACAACTTACGTTTGCGACGGCGTTGCTCTTTGTCATCGGAATCTGTGCCGCCGTGCTCGCGCCCGTCACGTTTTTCGCGACGATCGCCGTGTATATGGTGTTTCTCATCTACACGATGGCCTCGGTCGTTATCGGCAAACGCGAAGCGGTTCCGGCAATCGCGGAGTCGTGCCGGCTCACGCTCTCGAATATTGCGCCGACCCTCGGCATCGTGGCTCTCATCGCGGTCATCGCGGTGGTGGGTGGCCTCATCGGAACGCTTGTCGGACGCGTAACGCCGATCGGCGGTGGACTCGTAGCGGGAGTCCTCCAGCAGGTCATCGTAGCGTACGCGTCCCTCGTTGTGGCCGGCGAGTACCTCAAATTTTCGAAGCAGCCGACCGGCTAACGGCGCATCCCACGCCCCCGTCAGAGGGTTAGGAACTTCCGAATGGCAACCGGTCTCGACTCTATCGTTATTAAGGGCGCGCGCGAGCATAATCTTAAGAACGTCGATTTGACGCTTCCGCGTAACAAGCTCATCGTCGTGACCGGCCTTTCAGGTTCCGGGAAATCGTCGCTTGCCTTCGACACGATCTATGCCGAGGGGCAGCGCCGGTACGTCGAGTCGCTCTCGTCGTACGCGCGGCAGTTCCTGGGACAGATGGAAAAGCCGGACGTCGACTACATCGAAGGGCTCTCGCCCGCGATTTCAATCGACCAGAAGTCGACGTCGCGCAATCCCCGTTCCACGGTCGGGACGGTCACGGAAGTGTACGACTACCTGCGTTTACTTTTTGCGCGGATCGGCACTCCCCACTGCTACAAGTGCGATCGTGAGATCAGCACGCAGTCGAGCGAGCAGATCGTCGATTCGATCATGGAACTTCCCGAGGGTGCTCGCATCGTATTGTTGGCGCCGCTCATCCGCGGGCGCAAGGGCGAGTATTCCAAGCTCTTCGAGGAAATCGGAAAAGAGGGCTTCGCGCGCGTTCGCGTCGACGGTGAGACGAAAGAACTTCGCGAGAAGATCGTGCTCGACAAAAAGCGCAAGCACACGATTGAAGTCATCGTCGACCGCATCGTCATGAAACCCGATGCCCGCAAGCGGTTGACGGATTCGGTTGAGACCACGCTAAAGCTCTCGACGGGAATAGTCACCGTTCTCCTGGAGTCGCCCGCACGGGAACTTACGTTTAGCGAAGCGTTCGCGTGCGTGTATTGCGGCCTTTCGTTTGAAGAACTCGCGCCTCGGCTGTTCTCGTTCAACTCACCTTACGGCGCGTGCCCTTCGTGCAGCGGTTTGGGCGAAAAGATCGAGATCGATCCGTGGAAAGTTATTCCGGACCGCTCGAAGTCGATCGCCGACGGAGCGATCGTTCCCTGGAGCAAAAGCTTGGGAGCCGGCAGGTTCCCGTCCATGAATCCGTACTATCTGCAGCAGATCGAACGGGTGCTCCGCAAGCATCGCGTAAAGATGACGACCCCGATTGAGAACATGTCGGACGAAGTCCTCGATTTGGTCCTCTACGGA
>JBDTFK010000104.1:0-2942 GCA_039937995.1 Vulcanimicrobiaceae bacterium
TGTACAGGTCTTGAGCGGGAGTGCCCACGACATAATCGTCGACCTGCGACGCGACAGTGCAACCTACCTGAGGTGGCACGCCGTGGTTTTAACCGCAAGCGCGCACACCCAGGTCTACATCCCCGCCGGCTGCCTGCACGGATTCCTCGCCCTTGAGGATGGTACGCTTCTTTCGTACAAGCAAAGCGCCTTATACGACCCGGCCGGCGAGATCGGCGTGCGCTGGAACGATCCGGACCTCGGCATCGAATGGCCGCTAGCCGGTGCAGCGCCGCTCCTAAGCCCAAAGGACGCCGCCAACCCCACGCTTCGCGAGCTGGGACACCTGTAACAAATGCTCTGCCTTACGGTAGGACCGCAATAGAGAAAGAGATCACAGGAGAGGAATGGCCATCGAGGCGCAGAGCGACGAAGCTCTCGTCCGGCGGATCCGAAACGGCGAGACCGAGGTTTTCGCCGAGTTGGTCGACCGGTACAAGCGTGGAATCGCCAACTTCATCGGAGCGGGTGTGCGAAGCTCAGCCGATGTCTCGGACCTCTCGCAGGAGACGTTCTTGCGGGCGTTCGCGCACTTGGCCACGTTCAATCCGCAACTCGGAAAATTCTCGACTTGGATTTATCAGATCGCACGCAACGTGGTGCGAACCCATCTTGGGAAGTCCATGCGAAAGCCGGCGACTCTCGAGTTACCCGAAGAGCAGACGCTCGAGAACGCGCTCCCCGATCTCTCGATTGAATCCGATCCCGCGGGTGGGATCTTACGGAAAGAAGCCGAGCGCGAAGTTCGCGAAGCGCTCGCCTTACTTCCGGAACGCACGAGGACGGTTTTGGCACTTCGCTACTTCGACAACATGGAATATCACACGATCGCGAGCACGCTCGGGCTTTCGCTTGGGAATGTGAAGACGCTCATTCATCGCGGTAAGATCGCGCTCGCAAAAAAAATGCAGGAACGCGAAGGGCAGTTGCGACCGCCGAAACGCGAACGGGGAGGCACACGTGCGCTGCTCCTCGTTTGAAACGCTTCTCGACCGCTTTGCCGAAGGAACGCTACCCGCGCCACAGATGCAACGCGTGCGGGCACACGTGGAACGCTGCGATTCTTGCGCTGCGCTGCTTACGGAATTGCGTGTTGTAGACGCGCTGCTGGCCACAACGAGCCCCGCCGCACTCGCGCCCAACTTCACCTTCGCGCTGATGGCGGAAGTGCGCTCGATGCGCGCTCCGCAATTGCGTAGCCGTTCGGTGTGGTCCGGGCTGGCTTTTTATCTCGTCGCAACGTGGGTCGTGATTTGCGGTAGCATCGCCGTATTCGGTGCGCGCTTGTCCACGATTGGTACGGCGACCGAAGCGGCGCGCACGTCGCTTGCGCACGGGGCCGGTGCGATTGCCGGCGCGGCGCACGCGCTTGGGCCCGCAACCCCCGCCGTCATCGGCGTCGGCGTGGGCGTGCTCGCAATGGACGTCATCCTAATCGGCCTTATCGCACTCTTTTACTATACGGTCCGGCCACGACTATCGGCGCGCCTTGCGCGTTCGGAGGCATCATGAACACCCGCTTCACCATTCTGAGCATCGTTGCTGCGTTTATCGCGGTACTCGTCATTTCAACGGGAGTAGCGCAGGCCGCGGCGCGCAGCGTTTCGCACGGCGGAAACTACATGGGGTCCGTTTACGTGGAACCGGGTCAAGTCGTCGACGGCGATTTAAACGTGCTCTTCGGAAACGCGACGATCGACGGTACGGTGACGGGCGATGTCAACGTGGTCGGCGGAAGCGTGATCGAGCGGCCCGGAAGCCGTGTCGACGGCAACGCCAACGCGATTGGCGGCGGAGTGGTCGAGAGCATGGTGCCCTGGGCGCCGAGCGCCGACGCTTCGGGCGTGGGCAATACCGACTGGCGCCTTACGTGGCGCATCGCCTGGGATGTCGTCGTATTGGTGTTCTTCCTGATCTTCCCGTTGCGCACGCGTCTCGCGCTCGACCGTCTCGAACAGCATCCCGGCCTCGCAACCGCAGCAGGCCTCTTCGGTTGGGTCGCCGTGATTCCGATCATGATTTTGCTTGCCGTGACGATCGTGCTGATTCCGCTGATCCCGTTGGAACTGGTCGCGCTCGTCGCAGGCGTCTTCATTGGAAAAGCGGCGCTTTCGCTGCTGATCGGACGCCGTTTCTACGAGCTTTTGCAGCCCAATGCAACGCCTTCGCCTGTGGTCGCGCTCGCAATCGGCCTGGTGCTTCTCACCGCCGCCGAGATGGTGCCGGTCGTCGGGGTCCTTGTGACCTGCATGGTCGGCCTGGTTGGCCTGGGCGCCGTCATTCTCACCTTTGTCCGCGATCAGCCGACCCCATTTGCGGGTACATTTGCCGGAGGAACGACCGCCCGCCCGCCGGTGGGCGGACCGCCAATGCCCGTCGCCTAATAGTTGGGGTCCTATGACAGCTGTCTCTCGCGCGGCCAAGTTCGCCGGACGCACCTCGCGCCTGCGCGCGTCGACGATTCGGGAAATGCTGAAGGTGACCCAGCAGCCGGACATCATTTCGTTCGGCGGCGGACTGCCGGCACCGGAACTGTTCCCCACGCGAGAAATCGGCGAATGTGCGGTGGAGGTGATGGAGTCGTACGGCGCCGCGGCGCTGCAGTACGGCGTTACCGAGGGCATCCCGGAAATGCGGACGTGGGTCGCCGACCGGCTTTCGGCAAAGCTTCAGAAACTCTACGACCCTTCCGAGATCCTCATTGTAAACGGATCGCAACAGGGCCTCGACTTAATCGGCAAAATCTTCATCGACCCGGGCGATCACGTCGTACTGGAAAACCCGTCGTATCTCGGGGCGATTCAAGCTTTCGATGCGTACCAGGCGCGGTATCTCGTCGCGCAAACCGACGAAGACGGCATGATTCCGGAATCGCTCGAGCGCGTGCTGGAACGGGCGGATCC
>JBDTFK010000105.1:0-4645 GCA_039937995.1 Vulcanimicrobiaceae bacterium
CGTTCCATTGGAGCGCGTCTTCGGGCGAGAGGTAGCCGACGTCCATCGTACGGTCTTGGAAGATCGGATTGGCCTGCAGCAGATCGCGCAGGTCTTTCATGCGGCCCGGGAACTTCGCGATCAAGGCGTCGAGCTTAGCCATGTAGCCGTCCGGCAAGTCGCCGTTGACGCCGCCGACGCGCATGTAGTTGGGATGCATGCGCGCGCCGCCGCTCGCTTCTTGCAAATCGAGGATATTCTCGCGCAAATCGAAGCAGTAGAAAAATACCGAAATCGCACCGAGATCGATCCCGTGCGTTCCTAGTTGCACGCAGTGCGACGCAATGCGAGTGAGTTCGGCCTGCAATACGCGAATATGCCGCGCGCGCGGCGGGATTTTATCGGTTACGCCCAGCAGTTGCTCGACGCCCAAAACGTAGCAGAGCGCGTTTGACGACGGCGCGAGGTAATCCATCCGCTCGACAAGCGTTTGCGTCTGCGACCAAAAAAGGTTTTCGCACGATTTTTCGATGCCGGTGTGGAGGTATCCGATCTCGGGCTCGGCTTTGATAACCGTTTCGCCTTCGATCTCGAGCATGATCTGCAACACGCCGTGCGTCGAGGGATGCTGCGGCCCCATCGAGAGAACCATCGCATTGCCTTCGTGCGAAACGATCTCGGGAGTGAGCGGCATCGTACTCATGCTCATGATTCGCGACTCCGCTTGATCTGTTCTTGCATCGCTTCGAGGGTGCGCCCCGACGGGGGCGTCCCAGCCTGCACGTTACTCTTTAGGGCGAATGCCGGACGCGGAGACTTTTCGAGTGCGGGACCGCGCAACGGATAGTCTTTGCGCAGCGGGTGGCCCTCCCAGTCGTGAGGCATCTGGATGCGGCGTAAATCGGGATGGCCGTCGAACGTGATTCCGAAAAGGTCCCATACCTCACGCTCCGCCCAATCGGCCGACTTCCACAGGTCGACCGAGGTCGGGAGGTGCGTCTCGCCGGCGGGAACGCCGCAAAGCAATCGCAACCGTTGCGGGCGCCCGAGTTCGGCGACGGTCGTCGGCTTGCGCGGCATTTTGAGAAGATGGTACACGACGTCGTACCTCGGATCGCGTTCAAGGTAGTCGACGGCACCCAAATCGAGCAGCATCGAATACCCCTGCGCCTTCAAGGCTTCCAGACGTGCGCGCAACGCGAGAGGCGCGACGCGCTCGATGACCGCGTCGTCAATTGGTTGGCGCACGCTGGTGGGATCGATCGCGGCACCCGAGATCGGTGGGGTTTGCGTACTCGGCATAACGACTCTCTTTAGAAGATGTAATTGCGATGGTTACGAGCGGGCGAGAATGCCGCCGCGGCCACCTTCACGAATCTGCTGTTGGATCAAGTTGACGGCGTAGAGCAAGCCGTCGGGAGTCGGGGGGCAACCCGGAACGTAGACGTCGACGGGAATAACCGTGTCGACGCCCTGCACGATCGCGTAGTTATCGAAGACCCCGCCGGAACTTGCACAAGCCCCCATCGAAATCACCCATTTCGGATCGGCCATTTGATCGAACAGGCGTTTCACGACAGGCGCCATTTTTTGCGCGACACGACCGGAAACGATCATCAGGTCCGCCTGGCGCGGCGAGCTGCGAAAAACCTCCGAACCGAGGCGCGCGATATCGTACTCCGACGACGTGACCGTCATCATCTCGATCGCGCAGCAGGCGAGCCCCATGGTCAAAGGCCACACGGACGAACTCTGCGCCCAACGCGCCACGTCGTCCAATCGCGCAAGCAAGAACTGACCGGGACTTACCTCCACGCAAAGCCCCCTTTCTTCCACACATACGCATAGCCGATCGCAAGAACGATCACGAAGACCACCATCTCGATCAAACCGAAAACGCGCAGCGCGTGCATTTGGACGGCCCACGGATAGAACGATGCAGCTTCCACGTCGAATATAACGAATAGCATAGCGACGAGATAAAAGCGAATAGGAAACCGCCCGGAAACCGCAGATGTCGGTTCTACGCCGCATTCGTAGGCCTCGTCCTTTTGCGGGTTCGGCTTGCCTTTACCGAGCAATCCGGGCAAAAGCGTGAAGAGCAGCGCAGCGGCAAGCGCGACGCACAAATAAATCGCTACGGGTCCGTACGGGTTCATGGCCTGGTTTTTTTTCGCAAAGCGTAGCGTTTACCTTGGCAAGGACGTGCCAATCTTCAAGGCTCGGGCCGCCCCATGGCGAGAATGGAGGGTTCGCGAGGGATGGCGGGGCGGGAACATTTTCTCGCGGTGCAGCGATCCTGCAAACGCTCGCCCGCCGGGATCCGGCTCTTGGAGCGACATCGTACTTGGCGTCTCCGCGATTGTAACGGCGGTCATCACGCTCGGATACGAGCGAGTTCACGTGACCGGTGGTCGGACGAGCCCACCGATGCGAACGTAGGTCTACCGTTACGCACCAATTGGAGCGCGAAACCAACGGCTGCCCGTAGCGGGAGGTCGTTTTGGAACTCTGGTCACAGGCTAAGTCGTTTGCTTGATGGTAGAGTATGCATATGCGCAATCTGGTTCTCGGCCTGGTGCTCCTTCTCGCGCTTGGGGACAGTTGTTCGAACGGCATCGTCGGAGTCCAAGATTATGGTAGCGTGACCGGTCGCGTACTCGACGCGATGACGAATAAACCCGTGCCCAATGCGATTGTCTCCGTCGGCTCGATCTACACGGTAAGCGCGGACGCTCACGGAGCATTCACGATGCCGCGAATCCCAATCGGTTCGCAGTCCGTTACGGCGCGCGCGCCTGGATTCACAACGACGACCGCCGACGTTCGGATTCATAAGGACAAGACCGCGACCGTGGGCTACTTGCGCGTGGTGCCGCTCGCGAAACCCGAGAGCGTGTCGACGCTTCCGCCGCCGGCACCCGAGCCGACCGAAACGCCGGCTGCGGTAGCGACGTGGGTTCCGGCATCGCCCTCGCCTTCGGATTCCCCGACCTTGATGCCGACCTCCGCACCCTCACCGCCGGCATCGCCGGCCACTGCGCCCGTATCGTCGCAGTCGCCTTCCTAGTTCAATCGAAGCGCCGCTAGGTCGAGATCGTATTCGATGCGACGGTAAACGTCGTCCGGTATTTCGCCGGCTCCGCGCAAACGCAGAATCTCCTTGCGTTCGGCCGAGAGCGCGACGGCCTGCAAACGGTGATCGATCGTACTCTCCTCGCGCTCTTCGCTGCGATCCTCGTCCTCGAGATGCCCTCGCAGGTGTTCGATGCGGTCCTCGTACTCGCGCAGAAGCCGGCCGGCGGTTTCCCATTCCACCGATGAAGAAAAACCTGATTCGAGCTGATGCAATCGCGCGAGCCCGGCTTCGAGTGCGCGGATGCGGACGCCGGTCTCCCGCTTTTGCGATGAACTCGTTTCGCTCAGGCCGAGCAGACGAATGAGAGGGGCGAGCGTGAGGCCTTGGCCTACCAGCGTTACGAAAATGACCGCGAGCGTGATCACGATAACGAGCGCACGTCCCGCCAAAGGCGCACCGTTTGCCTTCGTGTACGGCAACGCGAGTGCCGCCGCGAGCGAAACGATACCGCGCATTCCGGCATATCCGACGAGGGTCACCGCCTGCCACGAGGGCTCGGGTTCGCTTTCGCGAATCCGGCGCGAAAGCAAGCGCGGAAGATACGTTGCGGGAAAAATCCAGACAAACCGCAGCAGCACCACCGCGACGCTTACGATCGCCGCATCGAACGCAAAACCGCCGGGAGAAACGCGCATCGAATCGAGAATCGGGCGCAGTTGCAGACCAATCGCGAGAAAAACAAACGCATTGAGCAGAAACGTCATGACGTTCCACACCGACGATCCGACGATCCGGCTTTCCGAATCGAGGATTGTCGCAGAACGGCGGCTCAGATAGATCCCCGCCGAAACGGTAGCGAGCACACCCGATACGTCGATGGCTTCCGCGGGTAAGTACGCCGCGTACGGCGCGAGCAGCACGACGACGGTAACGAGCGTCGAATCGTTGAGATCGCGAAGGCGCAAAAACCGCAGCACGCGCTCGATGAGAATGCCGCAGAATATTCCGACGGAAATTCCACCCGCCGCGACGATAATGAATGAAAACGCCGCATGCTGTGCCGCAAAGGTTCCCGCGACCGCCGCCGCAACCGCAAAGCGGTAAATCACCAGAGCCGTCGCGTCGTTCACCAAACCTTCACCGGTCAGAATCGTGACGATGCGGGCCGGAACCGACAAGCGTTCGAAGATGGCCTCCGCTGCGACGGGATCGGGCGGCGCGACGATCGCTCCAAGCGCAAACGCGAGTGGCCACGGCAAACCGGCGACGTCGTGCGCGAGCCAAGCTATGGCGGCCGCGGTGAAGAGGACCAGCCCGACGGCGAGCAGCGATATCGATCGCAGATTACGTTTAAAAGCGTACCAATCGGTCGCCCACGCTCCCGAAAACAGCATCGGGGGAAGCACGATGAGGAAGAACCGGTCGGGATCGAGTTTCCAATGGGGCAGGTCCGGGAAAAACGCGAGCGCCACGCCGCCGATCACGAACACGATCGGATACGGTTGCGAAAGCCGTTTCGCAACGAGCCCGCCGGCGATGACCGCCGCGAGCAAAATAACCAAGAGTTCGGCTTGATTCATTCGATTG
>JBDTFK010000106.1:0-14309 GCA_039937995.1 Vulcanimicrobiaceae bacterium
ACAAGGCGAAATGCCCCTGGAGAGCGTGTGCTTCCGGCTGCTGATTCGAAACGAGCGGGACTGGCAAGATGCTTCCGAGTTTGTGCGCCGCTATTTGCGCGCGTTCGCGAGCAACGATTCCGTCTCGTTGCGGATCGCCGCGCTCGATCCCGCGTTCGATGCGAGCACGATCGGCGCGCGCATCGAGCGTCTCGTCCGGCGCCTCAATCTCAAAGAGGAGCGCGTCGCGGACATCGACGTTAGCGACGAGGAAGACGCGCAAGCCTGGATCTCGTCGCTCCGCGCGGACTGCATCGACGTCGAAGCGCTCGAAGACCGCAGCCCGAGCGCGCTGCGCCGGTACGTTCGAATCGAGGCAGCGGTTTGAGGTATCATCGCCGGGGCCGTCCGTACTGGCTGCAGCACGACCGCGAAAAAAGTGCGGCGCTGTTCCGCCCCGAGAATCTCGCGGTTGCGCGGCTGGAACCGACGGTATCGAACCGATACGAGGGAATCCTCGACCTAACGTTCGAGCGCGATGGAATCTTTGCCGTACTGCCGCTTGTCATCGTCGACGCGGCATTGATCGTGGGCCGCGAAACAAGCCCCTTCGCGTGGCCGGCGGGGGTCCGGGATTTTCTCGACGAGCAATCCCTCAAAGAATTGGAGTGGCGCTTGGAACCGTGGTTGCATACGCGGCTCCTGGCTCGGTTCGAGAACGACGAAGTCGTCAAAGTTTTCAAAGACGACGCAGGCGTGCGTGAGGCCTTCGAGCGTGCGCGCGGACTCGGTCTTTTCGGTGCGGCCCCGCTGACGGAGGTGCTGAGAAACGTCACTCCCTGCGTCTACGCCTATCGCTTTGCCGAGGGCGGCCGCGCGTTTGTTTCAAGCGCCGGCGTCGCCAACGGCGCGGCGTTGCTCTACGGTCGTGCCGCGCGCGTCGATTGGGCGACCGACAATACCACAGCCGACCGTTTTGCGAGAAGCTGGTTCGGAACGCAGAAGACTTGCGAGCCCGATGCCGACGCGCATTACGATGTCGCGATCATCGACGCAGGGTTCACGAGAGATGCGGACGTTGTTGTACGCCTCGCCGATGCAACTGATTCGAGCCGTCGCATTCCGGTTTGTAGGCCGTTGCCGCTCGCGGTTTTTGCGTCGTTCGATCCGGACGACTCGGCCGTTGACGGCGAGTTTTCCGTGCAGGCGACCCGGCCCTCGAACGCCGCTCGCGAGTCGGTGATTCTGAAGCCGCTGCCCGTCGGCGGATCGGGAGGGCGGATCACCGTGTTGGTTCGCGAGGATTGGTCGAGGGCTCAAGACGCGGATAGCGACGCGATTCGCGCGTTGCACGCCCGGCTGCAAGCCGAAGGCTTTACGGTGCGGATCGTCGAGGGATGGTCGCATCTCGATTCCGCGGACACCGATCTCGTTCACGTCATAGGGACTGCTCACGCTTCGATCATTCGCGAGAAGATCGCGAAGTTGCACGCCGACGGCATTCCGATCGTCACGTCGCCGCTCGCCGACGACCCGAAGGGCGAAGCGCCGTGGGGCGGCCCGATAACGAATTATTCGTTCCGGAACACATCCGAAGAGACGACCCTCGGCCAGTATCTCGACGCTATGGCGGTCCGCCGCCTCAACGCCGAAGGCTTACCGCTCTACGCGACGTTGCCGTTGCCGCCGAATCCGGACGTTGTCTCGCTCTTGAATTGTTCCAGCGCGCTCATTGTGTCGGGCGCGGAAGAAGAGGCGCTGGTTCGGGAACGATTCGGATACACGGGTAGGGTGCTCGCCGTTCCCCCGTTGGTGCAAATTGCCGAACCGGCAAACGTCGACGCAATCGCGGGACGCGGCGATTTCATCTTCATGCATACCACGATCGACGCTCGCAGCGCCGTGATTATGGCTGCGCTCGCGTCCGAAACGCAGCGCTTACCGCTCGTCCTAACGGGTCCGGTTGCGAGTGCGGAAAGCATGTCGTTCATGCATGCGTACGCAGGAGATTTGCTGCGTTACGTTCCCCTCGCCTCGCTTACCGAATCCGAAATCGAAGGGCTTTATGCCCGGGCTAGAGTCTATGCCGACCTGTCTTGGGAGGGGCGCGGTCTCAGCCGATTCGCCCGCGCGGCCGGTTACGGCGCGTCGCTTGTCGCAAGTTCGGGAAGCGCCGCGCCGGCGCTCTGGGGCCGCGAGGTGACCGTCGCCGATCCGGGGAGCGTCGCCTCGATCGGCCTGGCGTTTCGTGACGCTTGGGATGCCGCTCCACGGCGGCGGATCTCCACCGTCGCCATTGCGGCGGAGCGCTGCAATCAGGGTGCCGCGCTTGCCGGAATCCTCCAAGCCTATCAACACGCGAGCGCGCTTCTCGCCGTCCACGCAGGCAGTCTTGCCTAAATTGGCGCCCCCCGAACGCCGAAACATACTAAAGAGTACTCTTTTCGGAGATCGTGTTCACATGGACGTTTCTGCGGTCACCACGGGAACCGGGACGCCGGCGCCTGAGGTCATTGAGACCGGACTGCCCCCCGCGGCGGCGCGATCCGTCGCAGGGCCCGCGCAGCCGTCGCAATCGCCGCCCCAACCGCCGCACGCCGCGCAAGTCTCGGGTCTCGCGCCGGCGATCGCAAAGCTTTTCGGCGGCGCGGCCGATCCGCAACCGATTTCGCTTAATGTCTCGTACCGTGTCGTGAAAGACCTCGACGAGATCGTGACGGTGTTTTCCGATCCAAAAACCGGCAAGGAAGTGGCGCAATTTCCGGCTGAGGTGTTAGTCGGTCTCGCACAATTTTTCGATCACGAGCGCGGCGCGACGCTCGACCAAAACGCTTAGGCCGCCAGGGAGGGCAAATGTCTTCACAAATTCCGGGTACCAATCAACCCCCGATCTCGTTCCCCGGCATCGCTTCGGGTATCGACTACAATTCGATCATTCAAAAGCTGACGTCGCTCACGCTCGCGCCGGAAGTGCAGTTGAACTCTCAGCTTGCAAGCCTCAACGCGGCAAACGCGGAACTGATAAAGATCAACAATCTCTTCGCGTCGGTGCAAAGTTCTCTGGCGGCGCTTTCCGACCCGAGTTTGTTCGACTCGTGGGATGCGATCTCGAGCAATCTCGGCGTGTTGACGGCGCAAGGTATTCCAGGCGCGGTCGCGACTCCGGGGACGTACGTCATCGATAGCGTGAAGGTTGCGACCGCGACATCGGTTGCGAGCAATCCGCTTGCCGGTGCGAGCGAACGCTCGAACATTGCCGGCGGTGCGTACGTCGGTCAACCGGCAGATTCGGTGCCGCTCGCAAACTCCTACGCCGCGATTACGCCGACGAACGGGACGAACGGCCAGGGCACGATTACGATCGACGGCGTCAGCGTTTCGTACAACGTCAACACGCAATCGATTAACGCCATTTTCGCAAGCATCAACGCGGCCGTTGATGTCGTCGACCCGAGTTTCACGATCGGTTTCATGGGCGCGTCGGATACGGTCCAAATTCAAGGGTCTCAACCAGTCACGCTCGGGAGCGCAACCGACTCCGGGAACCTGCTTCAGGTTCTTAAGCTCGATCAGGCGCCTATCAACAATTCAGGCGGGCCGCCGTATTCCGTCGTTGCCACCTCGGGGGTCGGAGGCATCAACGTCTCGGCGCCGCTCAATGACACGGCAACCAATGCCGGCTTCACCGCTCCGGTAACGAGCGGAGTCTTTACGATTAACGGCGTGGCGATCACGGTTTCGGCAACCGGCGACAATACGGCATCGGTTCTCGCGAAGATCAATGCGAGCGCTGCCGGGGTCAATGCAAACTACAACTCTGCGACCAATGAGATCACGCTTACGAGTAAGTCTACCGGTCCGCAAAGTATCGTGGTCGGCGCCGGAACCGACACGAGCAATTTCCTCACACTTGCCGGCCTTACGACGGCGTCGGGGTCGACTGCGGTTGTGGGTTCGCAAGCGGAGGTCTCGTTGCAACAGCCCGACGGCACGACGAAGAACGTGTTCAGCAACAGCAACACGATCACGAACGCGATTTCCGGCATTGCATTGAATCTCGTTTCAAGCGACCCGGCGACGCCGTTTAGCGTCGTGGTCGGACAAAACACGAGCAACCTTATCAACACGCTCAACACGTTTACGTCGGTTTACAACGCCGCCGTGTCGGAAATCAACACGGCGACGCAAGCTCCGATCGTCACCCCGAGCCAGCCGGGCGCGCTTCCGGGAGCGGCGCAAGGAACGATTGGAGGCGGAGTTCTCTACGGAAACTCCGACGTCGATAGCATCAAGAGCGCGATGTCGGATCTTGTGTCGGGCTTCCTCGGATCGGGAACGCAATATAACTCCCTCGCCTCAATCGGGCTGACGCTTACCAGCAGTTTCTCGGTCGTTACGACCAGCAACAACGGGTCGAGCAACGGCGGCTCGTCGGGTTCGGGTCAAGCCGGCAGCGTGGCGCAGCAAACGACCTATCAAGGAACCGACGGCACTTTGCAGCCGCTCAACACGACGACGTTGCTTACCGCTTTGCAGACGAACCCGAACGCCGTGCAGCAACTCTTCCAGGGTGCCTCGAGCCTAACAACGCAGCTCGGAACGTACCTCACCGGGGTCACGGGTTTCCCGACATTGCTCTCGACGGGTACGGTCGGCCAAATCCCAAGTACCGCGATTATGCAGAATTACGAAAACTCCAACACGAACATTATCGCCTCCGTACAGGAACAAATTCAACAAATTACCGATGAGGCAAATCTTCAGGCTAATGGTTTGCGCGCCGAATTCGTCAATACAGAAACGCAGCTCGCCGGGTATCAGTCGTTGCAGTCCCAGCTTTCCGGATTCTTCAAACAATCGGGTGGCTAGCGCATGAAACGCTCGGCAGAGCAAAAATACCTCGAAACGTCGATCGCAACCGCGTCGCAAGAAGATCTCATCATCAAGATCTTCGACGTTCTCGTGATTGCGTCCCAGCAGGCGTACGAAAAGCTCAACCGCGAACGCGATGATATCGAAAGCATTCACAAGGCGCTGCTACGGGCGCAACGGGCCTGCAGCCTTCTCATGGGTTCGCTCGATATGGAAATCGGCGGGGAACTTGCGAAGAACCTGTTCCGCGTGTATGAATTTTGGCACCACGAACTCGTCATGGCGAACATGCAAAAAGACCCGGCGCGAGTCGAACGCGTTATCGGGTACGCAAAGGACTACCGCAGCACGTGGATGCAGGCGATCGCGCAATTCAAAACTCAGAAAGCCGTGCAGATGCAAGAAAGTAACGGAGGCATGAATTCTTTTGCAGCCGTCGGATAGGTCGTTGCTCGAAGCCGTGTCGTCGCACGTGAGCGATCTCGAAACGCTCTGCAATGACTTGGAGATTGGGCTACGCGAGCGTAACTGGGAGAAGTTGGATACCGCGATTTCCGGGTCGCGCCGCGCGATGCACGCATTTGAAAACGCCATGGCTGAGTCGTCGGCGCTGCGCGACGATGATTTCGACCAAGCCGTTTTTGCTCGGCTGCAGCGCGTGTTCGGCGTTCGCGATGAACAAATGAAACGTTTAGAGACCCTTCACGGCGCTGCCGGCGACCGTTTGCGAGCGCTCTCGCGCTGGAAACAGTACGCGCGCGGCGTTACGAATTCAGATACCGGCAAACGCCCACCGTCGCTCTTCCAGGACTTACGCTAGGCGCTTATCAGGTAGAAGTTTGGCGCAAAAGATCGCCCGGATAAATGTAACGCACGTCCGCCCGGACGTGCGTTTCGCCTTGTGAGGGCACGTTTTCAACAGCTTTCAGTTGGGGGCGTCCATCCCTTACGACCGCCATGCGGCGTACGGATGTGACCTCGAGAGGTTCCCACGCAAGGGGCTCAGAGCGACCGCTCGCACGATCGAAGTGCCCGCAGCGAACGCCGGGATGCAAGATAACGCGGTTGCCCGACGCGCGCAAACGCGCGCAAAAAAGATAATCTTCGTCGCAAACGCGCACCCGCAACGTTTCGCGCTCCAGGAAAACGTGCGAAGAAAAATACGGGGGCTCCATCGCTTTCACCGCGTCCATCCGTATCGCAACGCACCCGAAGCCGACCCCGTCAACGCAAACCGGAGCGGTGCCGAAGGCCGGAATGCACGCGCTGGTCGTGTCGGCGGGATCCCACGCATCGACGGCCATCGGTCGGAATCCATCGCGCGAATAGTAGAGCGCGCCCGCAAGCGCGCACCGGTTATCGGCTTCCAGCACGGCGAGCAAGTCCGCTACGGCTCCGGGCGGAATGACCATGTCGTCGTCGCACATCACGAGAACGTCGGCGCCGAACGCTATCGCTCGCTCGACGATCAAGTCCCGCTGGGCCGGTACGAAGTTTCCCTGCACGACGACCCGGTCGAAAGCGGTGACGCACGGGGGAAGCTGCAACGCGTGCAGGCTCGTGAGGAAGGGTTCCGCCGGCGCGCCGCCGCTCGGAATGCCGAGGAGCACCTTCACCGCTTGATGGCCGAAGAAAACGCGGCGATCACACCGCGCGCCGCGGCGTCGAGCGCCGCTTCATGCGCAAAGAGCAAGCCCGTTGTGCGATCGATGCGGATGCGCACGAAGAGCTTCTGCAACGTGGTCATCGAGGCTTGGGCGTAGAGCCGAAGGGCCTCCTCGATCGCGCTCGACTCGGTTCGGTCCGCAACGCTCGCGCGTTGCGCCTGCAGTGCGAGCGTGAGTTGCCGCGCTTTTACAAAATCCCACCGCCCGGGTTCTTCGCCGATTCGCGCGATGACGGCGAGAGTCGGAGCGGAGAGTTCCGCCGCTAAGACGAGCGATTCGCGCGTTGCGCTCGGCGCGGCCATCGCGACCGGCTCGACTTTGAAGGTGCCGAGGTCGGCGAGCAACTCGCCCGCGTACTCGGCAATGGGTTCTTTCTTCCCGAGTTTTTCGTGAAGTACGATGCGATGTAACACTTGCGATTGCGCGTCGAGGTGCCGCTTGAACCCGGCTGCGTCGCCGCCGCCCGCTTCGTTCGCGCAAGCCAAAGCATTTGCGAAGATGCAATGGTGTAAAATCGTCGGAGCCTTGGAGCCGAGGAACGTTCGCTCGAAGAACACGAGCGTGGTACGGTCGAACGTTCCGAAACGCATCACCGCCTCGCGTGCCGGTTCGGGAAGCGGGGCGATTGCCGGTTGCGCGTCCGGTGCGGGTGCTGCCGGCGGCACCGGCTGCGGTTTCTCGGCGGCCGCAGAGAGCGCCGCATCTGCCGCCTCGTGAACGAGTTGCTCCTCGTCATCGAGTTCGTAGAACGGAAGGTTGCCGGCCGGGATTTCGACCGGAATGAGCGGCTTAGGTTCGTAGAGCGCTTCGTCGGCGCGGCTCAGTTCGGTCGTAAACGCCGTCTTGGTTTGCGCTTTCCGCGGTACGGCGAGCGGTCGCGCACCGATCACCGCGCCCTGCTCGGCTCGAACTTGCGGCGCGAGAATCAACGGCTTTCCCCCGAGTCGCACGCCGGTTTTCCACACGAAGGACGCGCGCGATCCGGCCGGCAGTTCTTCGATGGAAAGGCCGGCGCCGAAGAAATGCTCGGCGTATTCATCGGGAAGGCTTCGGCCGTCTTGCATAAACGAACCGGCGCGGTACGATGCGCCTCCTGGAAGCGGCGTCGAAACAACGATTTTTCGTGCGGAACGCGCGCCTTCGTTTGCGATACTGAGCGAAAACGTAACCACCGCTCCCGGAATGACGCCGCTCGCCGGCATTGCGCTCGCTTCTACCGAGAGCACCGCGGTTTCTCCCGGTGCTGCCGCCGGCCCGTCGTCTTCCTCGACAAGAACGGGGCCCTCAAGCGTGTAGCGCGTATCCCACGCGCTCCGATCGTGCGGAGCTAAGCCGAGCGCGCTACGCTGCAGTTCAAGCAGACGCATATCGGCGCTGAGCTCGAAGTCGGGATCGCGATTCATCGGCGCGCGAAGAGCTTGGCGAAAAATCCGCGCGCCGACGGCTTTGCGGCATCGCCGTGCGCGCCGTTGGTCGAGGACGATGGAACGTCGATTTTCGGAGGCACCACAATGCCGCGAACGGTCATCGCCGCGCGTACGTGGTCTTCATTAACCAGACTACTCGCGCGATCGGCGGCCTCTTGCATCGCGAGGTGCGCGAGCATCGTCAGGCGGCGCGGCAAACCGGCCGCGGCATCGACCAAGAGCGCCCGGGCGTCGGGAGAGAAGAGCGATTGCCCGGGCGCAAGACCTGCACGCGTAAGCCGGAAATCGAGAACGGCCAGCGACATCGGTCCGTCCAAACGCTCGAGGCGGATCCATCCGTCGACCCGGTCCTCGAGATTGCCCTTGTTACGAATGCGTTCTTCCAGTTCGCTTTGCCCGAAGAGCAGGATGTTGAGCAGCTTGCGTTGCGGCACGTGATAGTTGAGCAACAGCCGAAGCGCCTCCAAATTTGCGTCGCTTAAATTCTGTGCCTCGTCGATCGTAAGGACGAGCGTGCGTTTCTCCAGTATCGCCGTTTCGAAGAAGAAGTTCTTTAGCGCGTTCTTGAGGGCGGCACTGGAACGCGGAGGCAGTGCCAGTCCAAAAACGCGGCCGACGGCGACGAGGAACTCCACATCGGTCGCGAAGCTCGGATCGAGGATCTTTCCCAGCACGACGCGGTCGTCGGCGAGCAACTCCTGTTCGAGCGCTCCGCCCAGGCTCGTCTTTCCGGTGCCCGGGTCGCCGATAATGACGATGAGGCCGCGCGAAGCGTCGACCGACGCGGCGAGGCGTTCCTTCGCCTTTCGAAGCGCGCCGAACTCACAGTAAAAATACGGGTCTGCCGTGTCGAGAAACGGATCGCGTTCGAGGCCGAAGAAACGATAGTAGCTGGACATCTTTAACCCTGGTTTTGACCCGAAGCAAGCCGTATCTTTTGATTTGCCGAACAAAACGGTATCTTCACGTTTCCCGGCGCTCGAACCCAAGGGAAGGCCACAGAACGGACCGAATCGGGCGCATCTGTATGAACCCGCTTGTGACGATCGTCATCACCTCGTACAACTACGGCAGTTGTATCGGTGATGCGATTCGCAGCGCTCTCGACCAAACCTACAAGCACATCGAGGTCTTGGTCTTAGACAACGCTTCTACCGACAATTCCGTAGAGGTGGTGCGCTCGTTTACGGACGCGCGAATCCGGCTCGTGACCCGCCCGGAGACTATCGGAATTCAGCGCAATCACAACGACGGAATCAAAGAAGCCAAAGGCGATTTCATCGTGTTCCTCTCCGCCGACGACATGCTGCTGCCGACGCTCGTGGAAGACGTTCTCGATTATCGTGCCAAGCATCCCGACATCGACATCGTGTATGCGTCCGCGATTATTATGGATGGCGAGAAGCACTTTTCAGGCTACTTCGATCAGCCGAGTTTCGACGGCGCGGAAACGTACTATGGGCGGCACGAATTTGCAAGCCTGCTGACGCGCGATAGCGCGATGTACCTACCGACGATTCTTTTTCCGCGCCACGTCTTTGAAGAGCTCGGACCGATGAACGAAACGCTCGAGATCGTGCTGGATTACGAATACGGCATCCGAATGGCGTCGGCGGGAAAGCGCTTCGCTTTCATCTCGCGCCCCGGAGCCTTGATCCGTTTTCACGGTGAGAATCGCAGCGGAGTAAAGAATTTCGTCAAGACCGGCAAGCAGATCCGCGAGTTTTGCTCGCTCCTTACCTGGTACACCGAGCCGAAATACCATCAGCAGCTTGCGGGTTGGCGGCGCGAACTCGAAGCGATGGTCGAGAACAAAATTCGCGAATTCCAAACGCCTTTTCCGCAAGAGTTTGCCCTGCAACAGGGCGAGCTCCAGCCGCTGATCGACACAGCGCGGGCGAGCATTGCCGCGGTACCCGCAATCGGCGATGCCGTGCTGCGGGGTGAAGGGGTAATCTCCGTCGTCATGCCGTTTTCGGGGCGGATCGGTCCCTTCCAGCGCTCGCTCCTTTCTTTGCAAGCCCAAAACTACGACCGCTGGGAAGCCGTCGTCGTTGCCGATTCGACGTTCGACCCGAGCGACGTCATCGCGCACATGGGCATGAGTGAGAAGGTTCGGGTCTCGTCGTTACGCAGTCGCCACGGGATAAACCACGCCCGGAATCTTGGAATCGGCGGCGCGACGGGCGAAATCGTTGCGTACTTAGACGAAGGTAACTGCTTTGCGCCGGAACACCTGACTACGCTTGCTGCCGCGTTTGCGCGGCCGTCGACGCAAGTGACGATTGCGTCTTCCCGTCTCGTGATAACCTCGGCAAAGGATGAAGCGCTCGTGGCCGTACCCATCGCGAGCGGCACCCGAGCGGCACCCGTCTCGCGGGTGAGCAACCGCCTTCCACTAAACGCCGTCGCGCACCGCCGGTCGTGTCTCTCCGCGGCCGGGGGCTCTTTCAACCGTCAGTTGGGGGTTTTGGACGACTGGGAGTTCTTGCTGCGACTGAGCGCCGGGTTCGCGTTCACGCCCGTCGAGAGCACGGTCGATACGTGCGTACGCGTCGTTCCGTTAGACCATCCGGTATTCGGGCGGCGGGACACTCGTGGGTGGACCGAGTTCGGTTCGCTTGTTAACGACATTCACAAGGCGTACCCCGCACACGACGCCGCCGAGGCAGCGGCGCAGGCACAGTACGCGGCGGGGCTTCAGGCGATCATCAATCGCGGCGTTGCGGGTTACGGCTCCCCGGACGAGATCGCCGAGTTCGCTCTGGGCGTACTCGGCATGACGCCGGCTACGGTAGCCACTGCGTGAAAGTCGTCATTCTCGCCGGTGGGCTAGGGACGCGCATTGCCGAAGAAACCGTCGCGCGCCCGAAGCCGATGGTCGAGATCGGTGGCCAGCCGATTCTTTGGCACATCATGAAGTTCTACGCATCGTACGGTTTTAACGAGTTTATCGTGTGCCTTGGGTATCGAGGGTACATGATCAAGGAATATTTCGCGAATTATCTGCTGCATAATTCCGATTTGACGATCGACCTTGCGGAAAACCGCATCGACGTTCTGCAACGAAACGCGGAACCGTGGCGCGTTACGCTGGTCGATACCGGCGCGGAAACCATGACGGGGGGCCGGCTCCGGCGTATTCGCCCGCACGTGGAAAACGATGACGAATTTTTTTGCACGTACGGCGACGGCGTGTGCGATGTCGATTTACAAGGCCTCGCAGCATTCCACCGCGCCCACGGAAAAATGGCGACGGTGACGGCGGTGCAGCCTCCGGGCCGTTACGGTGCGCTCGAAATCGAGGGTTCCACGGTGAAGCGCTTTCGCGAGAAACCGCTCGGCGACGGCGGGTGGATCAACGGCGGTTTTTTCGTACTCAAACCGAGCGTCCTCGATCTCATCGACGGCGACGAAACGCACTTCGAGCGCGAGCCTCTCGAACGCCTCGCGGCCGCAGATCAGTTACACGCCTTCGAACATCCGGGCTTCTGGTACGCGATGGATACGCTGCGCGATCGCAATCACTTGGATGCGTTGTGGCAATCGGGCGAAGCGCCTTGGGGCCGATGGAAACAGACCTAAAGAAAGCCTTCACCGGGCGCCGCGTTTTTTTGACGGGGCACACGGGGTTTAAAGGGTCTTGGCTGGTCGCGATGCTGCGTGCGCTCGGCGCGGACGTTCATGGATATGCCCTCGACCCGCCGTCTCATCCAAGCTTGTTTGATGAAGCGCACCTGAGTCAAGATTGCATCGACCGCCGCGCCGACATCCGCGATACGCGCGCACTTGCGGCCGCAATCGAGGTTGCGAATCCGGAAGTACTCTTTCATTTGGCAGCGCAACCCCTCGTGCTTTCGGGACTGCAGTCGCCGGTTGAAACCTTCGAGATCAACGCGCAGGGGACGGTACACGTGCTCGAAGCAGTGCGCGCCGCACCCGGCATCCGCGCAGCCGTTATCGTCACCACCGACAAGTGCTACGCTCCCGGAAAAGACCGGCCGTTGCGGGAAGACGACGCGCTCGGCGGCGACGACCCGTATAGCGCGAGCAAGGCGTGCGCGGAACTCGCCGTCGAGGCGTATCGCGCGTCATTTTTCGCTAAAGGTCCCATCGTCGCGAGCGCTCGCGCGGGAAATGTGATCGGCGGCGGCGACTGGGCGCAATATCGATTGCTGGCCGACCTCGCGCGCGCAATGACCGCGGATCGTCGCATCGTTTTGCGGCATCCCGGCGCGGTGCGGCCGTGGCAGCATGTCTTCGATGCGTGTTTCGGATACCTCATGCTCGCCGCGCGAGCTTTGGACGGCGATCGCGGCGTCGCCCGCGCATGGAATTTCGGACCGGACGATGCAGGTCACTTTACCGTCGCGCAAGTCGTCGAAGCATTCGCGCGTGCGTACGGCGAGACGATCGACATTTCGATCGAACCCGGCGCCGCCCACGAAAACCCGGTGCTCCGGCTCGACTCGCAGCAAGCCCGCGAGATTCTGGGATGGCAGCCGTTTTACGACATGCACGCCGCGGTCGATGCCACCGCACGCTGGTATCGTGAGCGCGCCATCGGGACGAACGTCCGCTCGTTGCTCCTAACGAGCGTTGAAGCGCTCTTCGCGCGCGCCGGCTCGCTTGCGTGAAACTCTCACTCGGCCGCGATGAATTGGTTGGGTACGTGAAGCACATCATCGACGCGCACGTGCCCGACGGAGCGCCCGTCGACGTTGGCCGCGCCGTGGACGTGGCTCTCGAACGCTTGGAGCGCTGCTTCTCGCGTATCGCACTCGGCGGCTATCGCGACGACCGCGGCCGGGCGACGTTCGATCATTTGCACGGCGACCAGTTCGCGACGTTCGTGTACTTCGTCGCCAATTCCGCGTGGGCGGAGTTCGGCGACGATCGTCTCGCGAAGAAGGCAACGTTGTTGAATCGCTCCCGGCACGCGCTGCTCGTGATGTACGATACGATTCTTCCGGACGTTTTCGTGATTCCGCACACGGTCGGCACCGTGATTGGAAAAGGCGAGTATGGAAACTATGCCGTCTTTTGCCAGAACGTTACGATCGCCAACGATTTAACCACATTTCTCACGGTCGGCGAGGGCGTCGTATTCTTCCCGGGCGTCTTCGTCGTAGGGAATGGGAGCATTGGGGCAGCAAGCGTCATAACGTCCAATAGCACCGTGAGCTACGCAGACATTCCGCCCAATACGATGGTCCGCGGAATGTCACCTCAACTCGAGCTGTGGCCGCGCAAACGCGATTTCCTATGCCGGTATTTCACTCCGCCATATCCAGGATGGGAGCAAGACTAGTGAGGCAACGAGACGAGCACGATCCGTTCGACATGCGGGCGGTCGACGCAATGCACAACGACCACGACATGATGGATGCGACGCGCACGTTCCTTGGTAAGACGTTCCAACACGGGTATTATCGCAATTTCACGTGGCTGGGGCGCCCGATCATTCAATATCCGCAGGATGTGATCGCGCTACAGGAACTCATTTGGGAATACCGCCCGACGCTCGTGCTGGAGACCGGTGTTGCGCACGGCGGAGCGCTCATTCTCTATGCCTCGATCTTGGAGTTGATCGGAGGACGCGGCGACGTGATCGGCGTGGAGGTCGAATACCGGGATCACAACAAACGCGCGATGGAAGCGCATCCGTTAGCGAAGCGGATATCGGTTATCGAAGGATCCTCGGTTGCACCCGCTGTCCTCGCGGCCGTTCGCGAACGCGCTGCGGGGCACGAAAAAATCATGGTCGTGCTCGATTCACTGCACACGCACGATCACGTGCTGCGCGAGTTGCAAGAATATTCGCCGCTGGTGCGTAAGGGCGGCCCGCTCGTTGTCTTCGGCACGGCGGTGGGGGAAATCGATCCCGCGATCGATCTTAAACGGGAGTGGGACCAGAAGCGCAATCCAAAGAGCGCTCTCGAAGAGTTCCTGCGCAACAACGACCGTTTCGAAGTCGACCGCGAGATCAACGACAAGCTCCTGATCACCGACGCGCCCTCGGGTTATTTGCGCGCCACGCGGGACTAGCGGCGTGGAAGAAGTAGCCGCGCGATTGCCGGGAGTGCGGTACTTCGTCCGGCCCCAATTTCTGGACGAGCGCGGCTCGTTTCGCCGAGCGTATTCGGAGACGGAATACCGTCTGCTCGGCCTCGAAGACCGGTTTGTCGAAGATAACGTTTCGACTTCGCGGCGCGGCGTTCTGCGGGGAATGCATTTCGACTTCCGGTTGGCCAAGTTCGTGCAAGTGCTCTTCGGCGAGATTTACGACGTCGTTGTCGATGTCCGGCGCGATTCGAACACGTTCGGGCAGTGGGAGCCGTTTCGTCTGAGCGCGCAGGGCTGC